>JBEICQ010000001.1:0-67524 GCA_040383885.1 Flavobacteriales bacterium
AATGAGCCTTCTCATGTGATGTGTTATTAAATTTTTCATGATTTTTTCCTCCCCTGTTATCTTCTTAGTTCAACAAATCCTTTGTTTAATTCAGATCCCGGAATTTCCAGAATCAGGAAATAGGTGCCATCAGGTAAGTCTGTACCGTTGCTTCCTTTGCCGTCCCATTCATTCGCATAATTTTCCTTGCTGTAAACAATATTTCCCCAGCGGTTAAATACCACGAATTTGTTCACAGGATAGAGTTCAATTGAACCAATGACATAGGTATCGTTTTTACCATCAC
Organism: Flavobacteriales bacterium; assembly: GCA_040383885.1. Taxonomy (GTDB): domain Bacteria; phylum Bacteroidota; class Bacteroidia; order UBA4408; family UBA4408; genus JBEICQ01. The sequence goes on from JBEICQ010000001.1 coordinate 287, forward strand.
CGTTTGGCGAGAAGCCTTCAGGCAATTTAAATTCAAGCGGTTGAGTCAATCGTATGGAGGCTGTTCCTGTACAACCGTTGGCATCAGTTACCAACACTGTGTAATTACCTGCTTTTAGTCCAACCGGATCTTCGGCAGAGGATATACTGTTGCCAAGAGAATCTGTCCATGCATAAGTGAATGGTGCACTTCCTCCGTTAACGCTCAGATAGATTTCACCATCTGACTTGTTAAAACCACTGACGCCATGGTTGCCCGGATATTGTTTTCGGGTGAGGGTTACTGTGATCGGTGGTGAAGGGGTAACTTCAATCTTGATGGTATCTGAAGTTGATTTACACTGTTGTGATGTAAATACATCAACATAATAAACACCCGAGGTATTCACTGTAATTGAATTTCCGGTAGCTCCGGTAGACCATTGGTAGAATGGCGCCGAACCGGTGGTGAAAGTGATACTTCCTCCGCCACAAGCGCTGATATTCCCCGTTTGGGTAATGACAGGTTTAGGCAGTGTATCGCGCACAACCACATTGGTATTGGGGAAAGAACGGGCAGTACAACCATTTGCATCAGTAACAATCACAAAATAATTACCTCCTTCTTTAATCGTTACCGATTGGGTGCTGGCAATCTGCTGGTTGGGTGGAGGGGATGTAACTTTAAACCACTGATAACTTGTGAATGAACCTGTTTGAAGAACAACTGAATCACCCTTACAGAAGGTTTGAGAACCGGAGGCATTCACAAGCGCAAAAGGCTCAGGAAATACGGTCACTACAAAAGGTAAAGAAGTGGCAGAGCACGCTCCCTGTGTAACTATTACAGTATAGGTGCCGGACAGATTTACCGTGATGCTGTTGGAAATTGAATTGTTGCTCCAAAGATTGCCGCTACTTGCAGAAGAAGTTAAGGTTACTGAGCCTCCCTGACAGAAAGAGGTTGGGCCACCCGCTGTAATCACAGGCGTTGCGATAGAAGGACTTACATTTACCTGAGTGAGAGGTGATGTTGAAGAACATCCATTGGCAGATGTAACTGTGCAGGAGTAACTTCCTGTAGCTGTTACGGTGATGGTTGGTGTTGTTTCGCCATTTGGCGTCCAGAAATAGGATGCTGCGCCCGGATTGGCACTCAATACCACATCTTCTCCCTGACAAATGGAGGTGGGACCATCAGCAATTACATTGGCAAGAACAGGAGTTAGAAGAGTTAGGTCTAAACTATCTGTTACTGTGCCGCAGATATTGGTGATGGACAGGTAGTATCTTCCGGTTTGTGTGGCTGTAATGGTATTGGTATTAACCGGACCTGATATCACTCCGGTTAAGGTTGACCAGGCAAAAGTGGTGTTAAGCGGATAGCTTCCTGCATTGATGATATTCGAAGAATTACAAACACTCAATGGACCTCCCAACTCCAGGGACGGAGGAGCTAATGCAGTATTCACATTAATAGTATCGGCAGAAGTACATGATGTTCCTGTAATGTTGACATTCACAATGTATTCTCCACTTACTGTGGCCTGTATACTGGCATTGGTTGAAGTAAATCCTCCCGGACCTGTCCAGGCATAGTTAAATGCAGTATTTGTTCCGGCAATCAACTGAACACCACCGCAATTGGCCGTGTCATTACCCAGATCAAGAGAAGGTGGTACAAGAATATTCAGTGTGGCTGAATCGGTGGCAGAAACTCCACAACCGTTGGTAACCACTACTGTGTAAATACCGTTGGTGCTTACATAGTTTGTTTGGGTACTATTGAGCGTCTCCGGTCCTGTCCAACTGTAAGACATCCCGGGGTTTCCTGCATCCAAAAGAACTGAATCAACACAATCCGTGTAAGGTCCTCCCAGATTCACAATTGGGGTAGTGGTTTCAAGGTTTACATTAATGGCGTCTGATACCGTACATCCCTGACCGTTCGAAACAGTTACTGTAACTGAATAGTTTCCGGATTGATTGATGGTAACCTGTGCATTTGTGGAGCTAAAACCTCCGGGACCTGTCCATTGTATGGAAGTTCCGGTTGGGAATGTGCCTGCGTTGAGCGTAACAGAGCCGCCACATTGCGATGTGTCCGGACCGAGAGATACAACAAGTGTCGGACTGATATTAACTACTGTAGTATCACTAACTGAAAATCCACATCCGTTGGTAACTGTAACAATATAAGTTCCACTTGTTGACACATAATTAGTTTGAGTATTACTGAGTAACTCAGGTCCTGTCCATGTATAGGTAAAGCCTGGATTTCCTGCATCAAGCATAAGAGAGTCTGCACAAAGATTGAAAGGACCTCCGAGATCTACTACTGCAGTATCTGTATTCAGATTAACATTAATGGCATCAGTACCGCTACATCCCTGGGTGTTGGTAACCAAAACAGAATAGGAACCGCTCGTATTTACATTTACGGTTTGACCGTTATTACTACCTACAATACCGGGACCGGTCCACAAATAGATTGTTCCAACCGGGAAGTTACCTGCAGAAAGAGTAATATTTCCTCCGCATTGTGCAGTATCTGGCCCAAGCGAAACTACTGGAGGAGTATTTAGATTAACGACAGCAGTATCGGTTGCGGTAATTCCACAGCCGTTTGTAACAATAACTGTATATGTTCCTGCCGCAGAAACCCAATTGGTTTGGGTATTATTTAGTGTTTCCGGCCCTGTCCAGCTAAATGTCATCCCGGGATTTCCGGCATTGAGCAGCACAGAATCGGCGCAGTTGTTAAAGGGGCCTCCCAGATCAACAACAGGGGCAATCGTATCAAGATTCACATTTATCTGGTCTGTGGAGGAACAACCAAGCACGTTTGTAACAGTTACAGAATAAGCTCCACTTTCATCAACAACAACAGTATCTAGGTTGGAATTACCCACAATTCCGGGACCTGTCCACAAGAAGGCTGTACCTGCTGGAAAGGTGCCGGCTTCCAATGTTAGAGTACCACCACATGCAGATGTATCTGAGGGCAAGTTGATAACCGGTAGTGGATTAATAGTAACTGAAACGGTATCGGATGTGGATGATCCACAAATATTTGTAAGTGTCACGGTATAGTTTCCACTACCCACATTGATGGTTTGGGTTGGAGGTAATCCGGGAGCTCCAGTCCATAAATAGGTTGTATTTGAGTCGCCGGCTCCCGCGTCTAATAATACAGTTCCTCCGCATTGGGTGGTGTCTGTAAACTGGGGAGCAATTGGTAATTGATCGAAAGTACCAACAAAGATACTGTCAGAGGATGTACATGCATTTTGAACAACAACAAGGGAGTAGATGCCGGAAGTGTCGGTAACTGCAACGGGAGAAGAAGTTCCGCTCACAAATCCCGGACCGGTCCATGAATAGGTAGAACCGGCACTAAAGGTTCCTGCTGTTAATACCACATTGTTTCCACTCAAAACACATTGCAAGAGGGAATCAACACCGTTGTTGATATTCACTGAGAATGGTGTCCCGATGGTGATGTTGATAGAATCCCGTGTGGTTCCACAAGCATTGGTTACATCCACAAAATACAAGCCTGTTTGGCTAAAAGTTCTTACCGCTTGTGCGGGACCGTTATCACTCCAGAGGTAGGTGAATCCCTGGTTTCCTGCATTTACTGTTACCGATGACTGGCAAACTGCCGTATCAGAACCAAGACTAACAGTAGGCAACTGAAGGGAAACTTGCACAGAAGCCGAGTCAGAAGCAGAACAACCGAATACATTGGTTACTGTTACATTGTAAGTATTCGTTCCAAGTTGAAATACAGAGATAATTTGTGTGGTATCTGCAGCCGTTAGGCCCTGTCCTGTCCAAACATAGCCTGATCCCGGATTACCTGCATCAAGCAAAACGGCAGCATTACAAGCTGAAGAATCACTGAGATTAACAACCGGTATTGGGTTCAGCGTAACCAGTGCGGGTGCACTTGTTGTTGTTCCGCATCCGTTAGTGGCCGCGGCTATGTAAGATCCGTTTTGGCTTACCGAAATCGTTCCGGTTGTATCCGTCAGTAATGTACCATTCCTTGTCCAGGTATAAGTGTTTTGTGGTCCTCCTGCTGTGAGCGAAATACTGCTGGCACAGGTGTCATAAGGGCCTCCAAGATTCACAACCGGAAGGGAACCATCCAGGTTAACGAGGATAGTATCAGATGACTGACATCCTCCTTGAAGGGAGACCAGAAGAATATAAGTGCCGGTTTGTGTTACCGTCAGCGTCGGTTGATTGCCTCCGATGGATTGACCATTCCTTGTCCACTGGTAAGAGTTTGCTCCGGTAATTCCGGAATTGAGTAATACGCTGCCGCCACATTGCTGAACATCCGGACCCAGATCAACATTGGGGTCAGAGAGGAACTCAACATTCACTGCGCTGCTTACTGTGCTTCCGCATCCATTGGTTACCGTCACAAAATAAGCGCCTGTTGCTGTTACATTGAGTGTTTGGTTGGTATCTGCAGCGGTAGTTGAAGTGCCGGACCAGTCATAGCTTGATCCCGGATTACCGGCGTCCAGTGTAACAGTGTCGGCACATGTTGAGATACTGCTACCGAGATTAACCACAGGTAATGTGTTGTCGAGGTTCACCGGTTTGGTGTCGCTGGCGGTACAATTGTTGACATCAGTAATGGTCAGGGAATATGTTCCTGTTACATTCACCAAAACAGTATCATTGCTATTGCTACCTAAGATGCCGGGACCTGACCATTCGTAGAGAGAAGCTTGAACAGGAGAGATCAGTTCAAGTGTTCCTCCACACTGGGCTACAGGCCCACCCAATTCAAGTGTAGGTAAGGTGTGGATAGTTAAGGTTGTTTGTCCGCTTGAAGAACCACAGGCGTTGGTAACAGTCACGCTGAAAGTACCTGATTGATTTGCTGTGAAGAGCCTGTTTGTATCGGCCGGAGTTACACCCGGACCTGACCATTGGTATTGTAAGGCAGTGGGATTACCGGCATCAAGAGTAATGCTGCCTCCGCATTGCGCAGGAGGATTACCCAAACTTACCACCGGAGAACCGGTGTTGATGGTTACTGCAATAGTTTTGCTTGCCGAGCAATTTTGGGCATTGGTTACCTGTACCGTGTAATTACCGGAGCTAAGAGCCAAAATCTGTTGGCTTGTACTTGCGTTGGACCACAGGTAGGTGGAGCCAACATTTCCTGCATCCAGGATGATTGGCGGATCACAAGAAGAAGTATCATTGAGAGAAATAACCGGTAAGGGGTTGATGGTAACAGCTGCAATGTTGGATGTGGTAGATCCGCATACATTTGTTACTGTAACAGAATAGGTACCGCTTGCATTCACATTTAGCGTAGCTAAGGTATCGGCAGCGGTGGTATTGGTGCCAGACCATACATAGCTTGATCCCGGAGTAGTGGCATTAAGCACAACAGAGCCACCGCATTGAGTAGTGCTTGGTGGCAATGAAACCAATGGTGTAGTGAGGATAGAAACATTTACAGGGGCAGATTGTGAAGAGCACCCGTTAACATCTGTAACCGTAACAAAGTAGTTTCCGCCGGCAACAACAAGCAGGCTGTCGTTGGTGGAATTGTCATTCCATGTGTTTCCTGAAAGTGCACTTGAAACAAGAGTGAGTGAACTACCCTGACAGATAGCCGTATCCTGAGAGGGCGATATCACAGGAACCACAGGATTGGGATTCACTGTAATAGTTACAGGATTTGAAGATTGATTACAAATGGTATTAAAAAGGGTATAGGTACCCGACTGCGTAACAGTAATACTAATTTCATTGGGGTTAACTGGTGGTGGTGTACCTTGCCAAGTGAATCCGGATGTAAGGTTGGAGGTTAATACAACCGAACCTCCCTGACAAAAAGAAGGACTTCCAAGTGTCGTGATAACCGGTTGTTGAGAGGATAGAACCTGTAAGTTAAATAAGCTCGGCAATGATGAACAACCTGTTGTCTGGTCGGTGAAGATTACTGAATGTACGCCATTCTGAGTTGCACTGATGGTGGGACTGGTAAGAGTGAAATTATCAGGCAATGTCCAGGCTAGACCTGTAGAATAATTGCTTGCAGAGAGCGTAGAAGATCCACCGGAACAGATGGTGTTTCCGTTTGATGAGACAATCAACGGACTTGCAGGCTGGGGACTGAATGTAACAGTTACATCCGAAGAGGTGCTACTGCAACCAAACCCGTTGAACACAGTTACATTATAGGCACCGGGGGTTTCAACATAAACAGAATCGTTGTTTGAGGAGATTCCCGGATTCCACTGATATAGTGATGCAAGCGAAGAGGTAACGAGAAGCACTGAGTCACCGGCGCAATTTGTGAAATTGGAGGGTGAACTAACCTGCGGTTGATTGGGTAGAGGATTGATAGAAACTGGGAAGGGGGCTGACATGTTCGAGCAGCCATTTACGATTACAGTGTAGCTTCCTGAATCAGATACAACGATAGATCTGGTGCTCAGATTTAAAGAATCTCCGTCTTTAAACCACACATTGTTATTCAGAGAGGATGAGGTGAGGGTAAGAGAATCCCCTGCGCAGATTTGATTGGATCCACTATTGGAGGTTATTACCGGAGTAATTATCTGGCTTGAGGTAACATTAACTGAGGGAGAGGTGGCTGAGCAATTGTTTGCATCTGTGATGGTTACCGTGATACCTGATAGCGTACTGTCTACTGTAATTGCTGGAGTGGTTTGGTTACCCGGTGTCCAAAGGATGCTTACAAGAGGCTGAGGAGCAATGAACAGGTTTACAGAGTCTCCTTCACAAAAAGAAAGTGGGCCGGAAGCTTGGATAATTGGCGCAATGGCGCTATTTACGGTTACTGTAATTGAATTGGACTGACCTGAAAGACACTCATTGTCATCCTGAAAAACCACGAAATAAGTACCGGGTGTATCAAAGATACGGGTTGGTGAGTTTGAAATTGGGGAAGTGGGTGCAGAAGCTTCAAACCAGGTTATTCCTGTGAGTTGGTTGGATGAGAGAACTACAGAATCGCCCTGACAGAAAGTGGTAGGGCCGCCGGCGGTAATCTGGGGCGAAAGGGGCGTAGGATGTACAATTACAGCAATGGGATTGGATGTGGAGGAACAGCTGTTGGCATCGGTTTCAGTAACAGTAACCACATAATTTCCCGGCTGGGAGATGGTCAGCTGAGTGCCTGTTGTAGCATTAGCGTCGTTCCATACAAGTGTTCCACCGGAAGTTGTTGAAGTAAATGTAACAGGATTTCCTTCGCAAAAGGAGGTATCACCCGGATTAACAACAGGTTGAACAGGGAGTGGATTGACAAAAACAGTTACAGGGACAGACGGGGCAGAACAGCCGGGTATAGTAACGATATAGTTTCCGGCAGTTCCAACTGAAATAGTTTGGCTTGTGGCTCCGTTAGACCAGATATTTCCTGTATTGATACTTGAAGATAACTGTACTGTTTCTCCCTGACAAAGCGTAATGGGGCCGGCAGGAGAAATCACCGGAGTGATGATTGGATTGACAACAACCTGCACCACTGCAGAAGTATCAGAACAATTGTTGATGTCTGTGGTGACAACAGAAACTGACTGAGAAGTTTTGATAACAATTGAATCATTGGTGTTTGATGTTGAAACGCCATTGAATAACCATTGATAGGAAGAGGCAGGAGAGGAAACTAGCAACACTGAGTCTCCGTCACAGAAAGTGATAGGCCCGGAAGCAGCTATGGTTGGAATTACCGGAACATGAACGACAATAGCTGTATCGGTGAAAGAGCTACAACCAAGACCATCAGTATGAGTCAGACGATAGGTTCCTGCCTGATAAATAGCGATAGAATTTTGGCTGCTGATTACATTTCCGGGGTTAGAGAGAAGCCTCCAGGTGTTGCCTGCAGGGTATGAGGATTGAAGGACCACGCTGTCTCCCAAACAGAAAGTAAGCGAGCCGGAAACAATACCCATTACCGGCGGAGCAGGCAATGGATTAAAGTTAAGCGTGAAGATTGAAGAGGTTGTACTGCAATTGATAGTAGAAGAAACTGTGAGCGTGTAATCTCCCGGGGTAATCACACGGATACTGGTGCCAGTATCGCCCGGAAGGGGACTTCCATTAAAATTCCACTGGTAAAAGTTTTCCACTGCATTGGTGGAGAGTGTCACTGTGTCTCCGGAACATGGGCTACCCACAGCCGTTGACTGAATGGTGGGCACCGGAGGCGGGGGAAGAAAATTCAGCGTAAGGGGTGCAGATGTGCGGGAACAAGAACCGGCACCGGGTGCCGTGGTGACGGTTACCGTATAATTACCTGCCTGAGTGGCATTTTGGATCACATTTGTACCCAGCACCGTAGACCCTACAGACCATTGATAGGTTACGGGTTGGGTCGCAGATACTGCTGTTAAATCTAGATTTCCACCACTACATACATTGGTGGGAAGTCCACTGGTAGAAATAGTTGGAATTGCTGGCACGGGAAAAATGCTAACAATGGCACGATATCTACGAGGCGTGGTACAAGCAGCATTTTCTGCTACATAAAAGGTATCCGTAATTGCCTGATTGGTGAGCGTGAGGGTGTTTGAGTTGGTCAATATCACATTGCCACCTACAGGAGCATCAAACCAGGTATAAGCATTGGCACCGGAATTTCCGCCACTTACTGTAAGCGTTACTGTAGCAGGGCCACAACTTTGGGCATTATTTACCGAAAGTGCATTGTATTCGTAAGCACCAATATCCGGATTGTTTACGCGAGCAACACCACGCTGGTCGTTGGCTGGAGCCGATGTTGAACCTGCATCTATGGCAGGACTACAGGCGGTGAGTGCCAGTGTTTGTGTAGCCCCTCCGTTATCACTCAGAGCTGTGCTGATTAAATCCGTACCCGGAAGTGCAAAAATATTTCCGGAGGTGTTGGCTCCCGGAGCAAATTCAAATCCGGTAGAATCAGAGAAAAGGTTGTGTCCCTGAGCAGATAAAATTCTGGTGTCTGTACTGTCAGGATTCACCCTGATGTCATTACCGGTATCCTGTACATTCTGGGCATCGTTGTTGCCAACAAAACTATTATTGAGGGTAATGAAACCTGCATTGAGATAGATACCCCCACCATTACCTTGTGAAATATTATTAGCGATGGTAGTACTGTTGATGGTGGTGTTACAAGGCGTAATGATATCGATGGCACCTCCTACCCCTGCTACATTATTAGAAAAAGTGCAATTGGTAATTGTAAGAGTGGAGTTTAATCCGGCAACGGCCAAGCCCCCGCCGATACCATTGCTATTGATGTTATTGTTGATGGTGGAATTTAAAATGGTAACATTCGCGTCATTGTTAATAAGAACTCCTGCTCCTGTATTTTGAGAACCTAAGTTCTGGCTGATTTGACAATTGTTTAGAACGACTGTAGCATCTTCGATGAGCATCCCGCCGCCTGAGCCAAAACCATTCTGAACCTTTATGTTGGAAATAGTGACCACAAGATCATTTAAGGTATTGGGATCGGATATCTTGAGGATGGGGAAAAGGAAATTACCACTCAGCGTAAACATGGAGGCTGCCGGACCTTCCAACACTGTGTAGTTGAAAATGGTTGGTAATTGGGAGGTCAGATTTACCACTCCGGAAACCTGTATCAGAATCAGGTGTGGGTCTCCAGATGTTGTGCCTTCTGAATTGGCGTCAAGGATGGCCTGTCTGAATGACCCGGGACCGTTATCAAGGGTGTTGGTCACAGGAAATGTAGATGCCTTTGATACCATTGTCTGCAGCAGCAGAGCAAGTATCAAGAAGAGAACCGGCTTAATGGATTTGATCATACGCTCGCTCATTTATTCAAGTTGAAAATTGCCATGGATTTTGTCAATCCCCGCAAAAGTAATGATTTACATGCTAAACCGTGCAAATTTTGATGTGTTTAAAAAAAAAAGCAATCTAATGTTTTTCTAATCTCATAACCCAATGTATCCGGAGTAAAAGCCTCAAACCATAGGGCAGTTAAAACAAAGGATTTGTCGTTCATTTTAACCAATTTGTCGGAAAATAATTACCCATAATATCTTACTTCATGAAAAGTAAGACTCCGGAAAAACAAGTCTCACCCGGGTAATTGAGTCTTTGGTTGTTTCCAAGACAAGTCTGATGCTGTGAATTTCACAAATTTTATGCACCAGACTGAGACCTATTCCGTGTCCCCTGGTGCCGGAACTTTGCCTGCCCCTGTAGAAAGGTGCAAAAATCAGTTCTTTTTCCTCCGGCATAAAGGTTACGCCTTGATTTGAAAAATTCATTGAAACAAATCCCTGGGTGGACAACTCAGCGAGTACCCGATGATCGGAAGAAAATTTACAGGCGTTGTCAAGCAAATTGAAAATGGCTGTTTTAAGCAGTGCCTCATTGCCTTTTACGATGAGCTTGTTTTCATCCTCCGGCATGGTATCAACGGAAATACCTATTGAGTGATTAGGATACTTTTGTTTATACGCTTCAAGGGTGGTCCAAAAAAGTTCGTCAATCCTGAGTTCGGTGTATTCGATCAAGTTGTCATTTCTGTTCAGGCGAGTAAGCTGAAGCAATTGGGAGGTGATGTTGTTTAGCTCAAGTATATCTTCATGAAGGCTCTTTAATACATCCTTGTAATCCTCATTTGTTCGTTCCTTGATCAGTGCTACTTCAATCTGAGAGGTGATAGCAGCCAGGGGGTTCTGTAATTCATGAGAGGCTGACGCTATAAAAATTCTTTGCAACTTGAATGATTCCTCTATGCGGTCGAGCATCATGTTAAAAGTGATAATCATTCTACCAATTTCATCGCTTGGATTTTGATTCACTATCCTTCGGTCAATTTGCTCAGCAGTGATATTGTTTACCTGATCAATCACTTGGTTTATCGGAGCGAGCATTCTTCCTGAAAAAAGATAGCCTGCTGCAATTACGATGGTTATCGTTCCCAGGTACAAAAAGAGAATATTGTTCCTGAGATTTTGCAGCTTGCTATATCCCCAACGATCCCATGCTGCACAAACAATGAACAAATTTCTACCGGACTCAGGAATCAAAATTCCATACATTTCATATTTCCCTGTACTGAAAAACCCCTCTTTTTTCGTACGCATGAGATTAAAAAAAGAAGGAGAAAAACTCAGAATATTAGGATTTTTAAGTACATATATTGGATGTGCTTGCTCATCGAATATCATCAGGTGTTCATTCACAAGATTGTCTCTCTGGTTTCTTGAGAAAACCTTTAGCATTCCGGAATCTATGCGTTGGTTCAGAATGCCTATATCAGCTACTGAAAACACCTTTGCCTTTAATCTCTCTTTGTATTCATCCTCACGGTAAATGGAGGAGGAAATATAGATTAACAGAAAAAAAATACCCACCAAAATGGTGACGATTGCAGAGAAAATAATCGCCAGTTTGGTTCTGATTTGCATTTTTAAATATCAGCAAGATAATATCCTTTCCCAACTTTTGTTTGAATCAGCTTTTGCTCAAAGTCCTTGTCTATCTTTTTTCTAAGATAATTAACATATACCTCTACTATATTGGTACCAGTATCAAAACTTATATTCCAAATTTTTTCAATGATTTCTTTGCGGCTAAGAATTTTGCCTTGTTTTTTAATCAACAGTTCCAGGAGGGCAAATTCCTTGGTTGTTAAATCAATTTTTTGTCCCCTGCGATAAACTTCTCTCGAAAAAAGTTCAAGCGTTAAATCGCCATAAGAAAGAAGATGTGTGTCCTCTTCTGTTCGGCGGTATTTTTTATTTGCATTATGGATTCTTGCAATGAGCTCTTTGAAATCAAAAGGTTTTACCAAGTAATCGTCTGCACCTATTTCAAATCCTTTTAATTTATCTTCAATCATTCCGAGTGCGGTGAGAAAAATGACAGGGACTTGTATGCCATTTTCACGAATGGTTTTACAAAATTCGAAACCATTGATCTCCGGCATCAGAACATCGGAAACGATGACACTATAATTTTTGCCAAGAGCCATTTGTATTGCCGAACTTCCATCATTGCAAGTTTCTACAGAGAAGCCCGATTCTTCCAGTCCCTTGCGGAGGGTACTGAGTGTTTTGGGTTCATCTTCTACAACAAGTATTTTCATGGATGAATAATTAATGATTCATGTTGCCGAGTAATTGATTCATGGCTTGCAACTGTTTTTCACTTCCCATTGCAATAAGTTTATCCCCCTGTTCAATAAGTGTGTCGAGGGGTGGATTGAGGATATATTTTCCTTTTTGATTTTTGATGGCCAACACTGTGGATCCGGTCACTCGCCTGATGTTCATTGAATCAAGGCTTCGGGATACCGGACAAATAAATTCGCGGATGGCAAAAGAATCGCTATGCTGCACAGACATGATATCTAGCAGTTCCTTTATATCGGGACTCAATACCAGGGTGGCCATCTGAGCTCCGCCTAATTTATCTGGCATGATAATGTTGCTGGCACCTGCCGTTTTCAGTTTATTAACAGACGAGTCCATACTTGCTCTGCTGATGATTGGCAAATCCGGACGCATTTCTCTTGCAGTGAGAACAACATACACATTATCAGCATCATTCGGAAGGGTTGTTATCAATGCCCTTGCTTTGTCAATGCCTGCTTTTAACAGGGTATCTTCCCGTGTGGCATCAGCCTCTATCATAAGTATAAGAGGGCTCTCTTCAAAATACTTGTCATGCTTTTCTTCAATGGTTACTACCTGGATTTTTTTTTCCATCAAAACACTTGCGGCTTCCCGGCCATTGCGCCCATAGCCGCAAATAATAACATGATTTTGTATTTGTTCAAGCTTCTGATTCATGCGGTAAATCCGGTAATACTGAATAAAATCACCATCAAGTAAAAAACGGGATACCAAGGTAATAAAATATGTGATTACCGAGAGGCTCAGGAGGATGAGAGAAATGGTGAAAATTTTGCCCTCATCCGAAAGGGGTTTTACTTCTGAAAATCCCACCGTGCCCACAGTTATTACGGTCATATACAAGGCATCCAACAATTTGTAATGCTCCAGAAATACATAACCTACAACCCCATAAATGAAGATGGCAACCACCAGCAGAAATCCATATCTAACGGGTTTGAATGGATTGAGTGTTACAATTCTCATGGTGAATGGGCAAGTTAACTAAAATATCAAAATATGACCTAAGAGGTTTTTTTGAGACATACCGGAATATACCATTTCCCTTCGTACAGTTTCCTGTCAATTAAATTTCCCTTACAGTCCAGGTATTGTCCCTTTTTGTTTAGATGAAGCATGAAGGCCTTCCCTGATATAATCGCCTCCAGAGAGTGAAGCACAAGACTGTCGGGAGAGCTTGTTCTGCCAATTTCTATTCCCAATCGATTATTAAGCCTGTCCATAACACATTGCATGGAATCGGGTCTTGAACCATGTTCGTTTTTACCACGAAGAAAAAAGAGTTGATTGTCCTTCTCATGTGCTTCAAGCAAGCGAGAAGCTTTTTTAGAACCAATGGTTGCAGTCAGTTTTGCACTCCAGTAGAGGTGTCGGAATGCATCATACAGACCTCCTGTCTCAAAAGTGTCAAGAGCTTGATGGGATTTATATGCCGAGAGATCTGAAAGAACCCTTCGGGTGGTTTTCATGGCCAATGAAACCTTACACGGATGGCCAAGTGCCCAAACACGCTGGTGATAGCCTGTTTGGCGAAGTACAGAGGGAATGCTACAGGCATGCAGCAAGGGTAAAATCAGAACCGGGAACAGTCTACGCCAGGGCATATAACTTGGAAACTTCGGCTCCGCTTAAAAAGCGCCATCTCCCTCTGGCAAGATCTTTTTTTGTGAGTCCGGCAAATACTACCCTGTCGAGTTTCAACACTTTATATCCCAGACTTTCAAAAATTCTTCTCACCACACGGTTTTTCCCTGAATGGAGTTTAATACCTACTTCTTTTTTGGTTGAGGCAAATTCCACATAATTGATTTCATCCACCTGTACCGGACCGTCCTCCAGATTAATTCCTTTTCGTATAGCATCCAAATCCATTTTGGCAAGAGGCATGCTCAATTCAACATGGTAAATTTTTTCAATGCCATACCTCGGATGGGTTAACTTTTTTGCCAGCTCTCCATCATTTGTGAATAGCAATAAACCCGTAGTGTTTCTGTCGAGCCGACCCACCGGATAAATTCTTTCCCTACAGGCATCCGCAACGAGCTCCATAACAGTTTTGCGTTTGCCGGGATCCGTCACCGTTGTGATATAATCCTTGGGTTTATTTAGCAAGAGATACACTTTCTTTTCATTGGTAATCAGATCACCTCCGCAATGAACAATGTCATGAGGCTTGATTTTATGTCCGAGTTCGGTGATGATTTTTCCGTTTACTGTTACCACGCCTGAGATAATAAGTGTGTCAGCCTCTCGCCTTGAGCATACGCCTGAATTGGAGATGTATTTATTGAGTCTGATCTCTTCAGAAATTGCTTTGGCAGGGGCATCTACAGTTCTCCTGCGGGGTCGCTTAACCCTTTCATTTCCTTGGTTTTCAATTGCCGGACGATCTGATTTGCGACCCTTGTCCCATTTTGATTCTCCTGAAAATGCCCTGGATGGGCTTGTTCTTGAACGGGAAGTAGTGCCTGTAGTTTCAGGTGAGAAGTCATCGTCGAATTTGCGCTGACGAGCCGGTCTGGCATTTGAGTCGGGCTTGTTACGATACTCGCGTTTGGGTTTATCTGAAAAAGCAGTTTTGTTTTTTTCCGGGTCAAACCGGTCTGCGAAATCATTCCTGCGATTTGGTCTGTTACCGGAAATAGACGTGCCGGTAGCTCCGGACGGGCGTTTTTTAAAGGCTCTTCCCTCCTCCTCTGTGCGTCGCTTAAAAGGTTTATCGAATGCCGAAGTAGTACGCGGACGAAAATCATTCCCCTCTTTTGGCGAGTCTTTTTTGTTGCCCGTGAATTTTTGTCGTGCATCAAATCTCTTGGTTCCGGCATTGCTTCGCTCGGTTCTTTCCTTGCCTCTGTAAGCAGCGGTGCCAGGTGATTTTCTTGGAAAATCACGGTCTGTAGAATCACTCCCTGTGCGGGTTGAACGCTTTTTGCCGAATGATTTTACCGGCTTTTCATCCGTTGATTTCTTTTTGCCCTTTGATGAGCTTCCCGAAAAAAAGGGAAGTGAATGTTTTGGTTTTTTTTGATTCATGTTATTCAAATTCATCCATGCCGTTACTTACATCAGGATAATGCATGATCGACGGGGAAGAGGTGTCAAAGGTAATGCTCACCACATCAAATCGGATGTCTCCGTTAAAATCAAGTGCTGCGGCAAAATTCTCGAGGGCCTCAGAAAGCAACTGCCATTTGCGTGAGGTGATAAACTCAGCGGGTTCTCCATGTATTGAATTGCTGCGGGTTTTTACCTCTATTCCCACCAAAAAACCTTCAAATAAGGCGATGATATCTACTTCTGCCTTACCAAATCGGTAATTGGTAGCCACTATTTCAAACCCTTTCTGCCTCAGATGATCGGCGGCAAGATGCTCTCCGGTGATTCCGGTATGAATGTGTGAATGGCTTTTCATGTAAAGATTCGCGTTCCTTCTGAGCAATTTTTACAAATATCAAGCTCTGCCCTGCTCCTGAAAATTTTTTTTCGAAACTCCATATAAGGTTCAGAGAACCATATACTCCGAAAATCTGAGCGATTGATATTGCCAAACCGGTAACTTGCATCCTTGTCAAAACAGCAGGGTACTGCAAATCCATCCCAAGTGATTACAGGAGATTGCCACATTCTCCAACAGTGGTTATATAATTTATTTTTGATACGAAACTTTCCACTCTCCGTTTGGCTGTATCGTGTAAATGCAGGGTTTTGGGGGATAAGCGCATTCCCCTCCTGGAAATCATACACCTGAGCTGTTTTAAATCTTATTTCATCCACACCAATGCTGTTTGCAAATGCTTTGGCTTGATTTACTTCATGTTCGTTATGACTGGTAAGCAAAAACTGAAAAATAAGATATGGCGTTTTGCTGCGCATCTCTTTTTTCCACTTAACCAGCAATCGGGTTCCGCGAATCACTTTATCAAGCTCTCCTCCTATTCTGTAGCTACTGTAAGATTCCTGAGTCAGTCCGTCCAGAGAGATGATTAATCTGTCGAGACCGGAGAGGATGGTTTGCCTGGCGATATTGTCATCAATAAAATGTGCGTTGGTTGAAGTAGCAGTATATAGACCTGCCTGCTTTGCCATGGCCACCATTTTTAGAAAGTCTTTATGAATATAGGGTTCACCCTGGAAGTACAAATTGGCATACAAGGCTGTTTTCCCAATATCCTTCAATGCTTTTTCAATTGTTGCAGACTTGATATTTCCGGTATCGCGGGTAAAACTTCTTAATCCACTTGGGCATTGCGGACAGCGCAAGTTGCATGCAGTGGTTGGCTCCAAAGCGATACTTATTGGCATTCCCCACACAATTGGTTTACGCATTATTCGCGACAGGTAATAGGAAACAATCACAAAAAGTGCATTCTTAAACCGTGCAGGCGTAAACTTACTAAGTAGGTTTATTGAATCGAGGATTTTCCTCATCATACCTTAATGCCTATGACCAAAACATCATCAATCTGTTCAAGCTTGCCCTGCCATCTTTCGAGAATTTCTTCGAGCTTTTGTAATTGCCTGTTCATGGGTTCAGACTGAAGTCCAAGCAAAACATTTTTAAGCTGGTTGTATTTGAATTTTTTTCCTTCGCTACCTCCAAACTGATCGGCATACCCATCAGAAAAAATATACAACGAATCTCCGGGAATGAGTTCAAATGTATGCAGCGTAAACGGAGGCAAATCCTTGGTAAGAAAAACCCCAACCGGGAACTTGTTCCCTTTGATTTCATATAGCTTACATCCGTTTGCGCTAAGCACGGGCATATGGCCGGCCAGGGGCTCAGCATTGGCAGCGCGAATGATATACAGGGGATTGTTTGCACCTGCAAAATCAAGGGTGTATGTTGAGGGATTCCAACGAAGCAAGGCAATGTCCATCCCATCTTTTGAATCGCTTCCTGCCTCGTTTTGTTTCAGGTCTCTGATGATGTTGTCTCTCAGCTGGGTGAGCACTGCATCAGGCCTCGTGATGTCTTTTTCGTTTACA
The DNA here is from genome assembly GCA_040383885.1 of Flavobacteriales bacterium. Taxonomy (GTDB): domain Bacteria; phylum Bacteroidota; class Bacteroidia; order UBA4408; family UBA4408; genus JBEICQ01. Next base: position 17,427 of record JBEICQ010000001.1, read on the forward strand.
ATCTCGTTCAGGTTCTCATTACCAAGTAAACTCATAAATGCTCCCGGCACTCCATGACCCGTGCAGTCAACAGCTGCAATCATGCGGTAATCGTCTCTTTGGGTAGCCCAGTAAAAATCTCCGCTTACTATATCTTTTGGCTTAAAAAAGATAAAACTTTGTTGAAAGGCACGCTGAATAAATTCCCTGCTTGGCATGATGGCATCCTGTATCCGGCGGGCATAAAAAATGCTGTCTGTAATCTCCTTGTTTTTATTTTCAATCTGGGATTTCTGTTTTCTCAACTCACTCGTTTGGTTGTGAATAATTCTATTGAGATTTTTGGTGTACAGTATGACTATCTGAACCACTAAGAACAGACCAAAAATTGAGTAAAGTAAATAGGCCCACCAGGTTCTGTACCATGGCGGCTTAATGGAGAAACGGAAGGTTTGGTTTATACTGAAATTGTGATAAATGTTCTTGCACTGTACTTTAAAAGTATAGGTGCCTTCACTGAGATTGGTGTAAATGGCTTCCTTTCGGTTTGAGAATTCAGTCCAGCCTTTGTCATTTCCTTCAAGGATGTAACGGTATTGATTGTAATCCTCCCTGATGAAATAATTTGAACCCAACTTGAAGATGAGGTTATTGTTTTCGTAGGGAAGTTCGGGATAAGCTGTGGAGGGCTGACTAACAACCGGCGTTCTTACAGTTTCGGTAAGGAAAGGATGTTGCACTTCCACGAAAAAATTACCGCTGAAAATTTCTCTTCCATTACTTACTATCCGTCTGATGAGACTTGAAAAGTTTTTCCGGACCTGAACATTTCCTTGTTTGTTGTTGTACACCACCGCACCAAAATTTCCTACAATCCAAAGATCTCCTGCCTTGCTGCAATAAAACTGTTTAACCTCAAATTCTGATGGAAAGATTCGAAAAGGATAAGACCTAAAACCCGAGAGCTTACCGTTAGCATACTCAAAAAAACCATGCTCCGGATATTCCTTTAAGCGGCCATTCACTTGGGTATGTTTGATGGCTTCTACCCAATATCTGTTGCCTATGTATTCGCAGGATATGATTTGTCTCTTGTTTGCTGTTGAAAATTCCTTGCCAAAAAAATTGCTGATTCTTGTGTATGCCTTGCCTCGCTTATCAACACCTGCGATGAGCGTATGGTAATCAGCGAAAACAAATACCTGTCCTTTGCCTCTCGAGAGCGTGATTTCTGATTCAGTTTCAGGTACAGGAAATTTTACGGTTTGCACCCTGTACTTCACAAATCTGAAACCAAGCGTGTTTTTAAGCAAGGGAGTAATACAGTAAAGTGCATTCTTAGAACACCAGAGATTCCCGTCTACATCTTCGTTTAATTGTCTGATTTCATCTTCCAACCCATCTACATATCCTCTTTTTATCCAGCTTCCGGAAACATATTCCATCACAGCCACTCCGGAACCAAGGCCCAGATAAACGATTCCGGGATATTTTTTTGAAGGTAAAATATTATACACCGCATCGTCTTCATCAAAAATTTTCACTGCATTTTGATCATTGATGGTGTAAAGTCCTTCTTTGTTTCCAAGGAGCAGGTGATTGCTTCCATCGGAGGATTCAAATACCGCAATCTTCCAGCATTCCGGCCCAACAGATGGCAAGGAATTCAGCTGGGGCTCACCCGGATTTTTATAAAAAAGACCAAGCGTGGTGGCAAAGTATAGCTTGTTTCTAAATTCAGTAACAGATTCTACTTTCCCTTTCAGGCCGTTGGTTTCATTGAAATACCTGAAAGGACTGTTTAATTCAATGGAAGTGATTCCATTTTCCAGGGCCAACCAAAGCAGATGATCCTCGTCCTCAAAAAGAAAATGGATTTTTTCGTTCTGGATTCCGCTTTTGGTATCAATGATTTCGAAGTGAGTGATGTCCTGGTCCACTATCATCAACCCTCCCAATAGCGTTCCAACAGCAATTTTACCATTCGATAGGCGAATGGCCTTGAATACTTTGTGTCGAATAAGCAAGGTTGAAATATCATTTTTAACTTTTTCAATTTTAATTTCTCTTCCCAGGCCCTCTTTATCTATGCTTCTGCTTCCTGCCGGCAAGGTAAATTTCAATAATCCCAAATCCTGGCTGCCACCGTAGAGCGTATTTGGTCCATCAGAAAGTAAAAAATCGAGTCTGCTATCCTGCAGCAAATCGCTCCCTTTGATGGGAATCAGAGCCTCATTGCCCACCTCAACAAGTCCGATTCCTTTTTGCCGTATGTAGATATGGTTCCCGAACTGAAAAGCTGTGTGGAATTCTCCCTCTGATTGCCAAACCCTGAACTTCCCATTGCGTAGCCTGAGCACTTTTGTTTTTGAGATGAAGTACACTGCATCGGATGTAACAAAAGTAAAATACACATAACCGAGACTACGGTCGTTTGGATTTAACCTGTGTTTCAGACTGTGAAATTTCTGTTTGCCTTCGGCATTGATATCAATGTAACCGATATCATCTTGTAGTCCGGCAAAAACTAATCCGGAGGATGAATCAAGAGCAAGAGAATTAAAAACCGTATTCCCCCAGTTCTCCCAGGTAACACCATCATATTGAAAAACACCTGTGTTGTAACCAAAGTACAAAAGCCCTTTTTTGTCCTGTGTGATGGACCAGATTTGGGTAGGCGTTTCATATTCCTTGTCGGAATAATTTCTAATATGGTAAAGACCCTCTTCTTTGCAAACCCCGGAAGCAGGAAAAACAAGGGATAGTATAAAAAGTATGCCCGCAGGAAAAGGCAACCGCAATAGTAATTGCATGGGGTAAAGTTAGCATAATACAGGCAGAAAAAACAAATTCCGCCATTCGTAGCTAAGTGCACTCACCCGGTCATCAGCAAAACTCATCAAAAGCCATCCTGAGATTGTCTGCTATCATCGCAGCAGAGCGACCCTCAATATGATGCCTCTCGATAAAATGCACCAACATCCCATCCTTAAAAAGTGCCATGCATGGAGAAGATGGAGGATAAGGCGCAAAATATTTACGGGCCTGGGCAGTGGCCTCTGTATCAAACCCGGCAAAAACAGTAGCAAGGTGTGCAGGTTTTTTTTCGTGGCTCATGGCCATTTTAACCGCAGGACGAGCAGCCCCGGCGGCACATCCACAAACAGAATTGACCACCACCAGCACGGTTCCTTTGGTGTCGCGGATGGCTGCGTCTACTTTTTCAGGGGTAGTTAAGTCTTCAAAACCAAGTGAAGTGAGCTCGGCTTTCATGGGTATTACCAATTGTTCAGGATACATGGTATGTGTTTTGATTGTTTTGTTTTCTCTTTTGGACTCTTCCAAAAATAGGTCAGCAAAGATAATGCTTTGCTGCCTCTGGAGTTGGTTAAATGAATTTAAAGGCTTTTTAAAATCAATTCTCTCCCGTATCAAAGACTTTCCCTAAACAGAAATCGGCCCCGGGCAAAAGCTTGTTCGAGGCTCATTGTTAGACAGGCAAAAACCCAATTCACAATATGTGGTTGAAAAAAGTGTTTTTACAACTGTAAGCGCAAGCTTGTAATTGCTCAACTTCACACAGAAATTTCAGCTTATGGGTAAATTCCGAATCTCCGGTGGTCACCGCCTCAAAGGTGATATCACTCCTCAGGGTGCAAAAAATGAGGCGCTGCAGGTGCTTTGTGCTGTTTTGCTTACCCCGGAAAAAGTTACAATCTCCAATGTACCTGATATTGTTGATGTCAATAAATTGATTGATCTGCTCAGAGAATTAGGGGTAAAAATTGAAAAATCAGGGCATGAAGAATATAGTTTTCAGGCGGATGCAGTAGACATCAATTACATGAACACCCCGGAGTTCCGTAAAAAAGCGGCTGCACTCAGAGGTTCCATCATGATTGTGGGCCCTCTGTTGTCAAGGTTCGGCAAAGGCTATATTCCTAAACCCGGAGGAGACAAAATTGGTCGCAGGCGACTGGACACCCACTTCATTGGATTCATGAACCTGGGTGCACGCTTTGACTATACCGAAGGCGAAGAGTTTTACCGTGTGGAAGCAGGCGAGCTCAAAGGGGCTTATATGCTTCTGGATGAAGCCTCTGTAACAGGCACAGCCAATATTGTAATGGCTGCAAGCATGGCCAAAGGAACCACCACCATTTACAATGCAGCCTGCGAGCCTTATGTGCAACAACTTTGCAAAATGCTCAACCGCATGGGTGCAGACATCTCGGGGATTGGAAGCAATTTACTTACCATCAAAGGGGTGGATAAACTCGGAGGAACCACACACCGGCTCTTGCCTGATATGATTGAAATTGGCTCCTTCATTGGAATGGCCGCCATGACACAGTCTGAAATCACCATTAAAAATGTTTCCTATCCCGACCTGGGAATCATTCCGGATACCTTCCGTAAACTGGGCATCGACATGGAACTCAGAGGAGACGACCTCTTTATACCTGCGCAGGAAAATTATGAGATTGATACCTTTATCGACGGCTCCATCCTCACTGTGGCAGATGCCATCTGGCCGGGCTTTACCCCCGACCTGCTGAGCATTGTACTGGTGGTGGCCACACAGGCCAAAGGCAGCGTGCTCATTCACCAAAAAATGTTTGAAAGCCGCCTTTTCTTTGTAGACAAACTCATCGACATGGGCGCACAGATCATCCTTTGTGATCCGCACAGGGCCACCGTTATCGGACTTAACCGCCAACATCCTTTAAGAGGAATTAACATGACCTCGCCTGATATTCGTGCCGGCGTTTCTCTACTGATTGCAGCCATGAGTGCAAGCGGAACAAGCATCATTGACAACATCGAACAAATTGATCGTGGATACCAGAACATTGATACCCGTTTGAATCGTTTGGGGGCGAAGATTGAGCGTATTGAATAAAACCCGATATTTGAACTCATCCCCATAAACCCATTCAAAAACAGAAGAATAAAACACATGAAAAAATACAACCTCATACTCGGAATGCTCGCTTTTACCGCGCTCTTTTGCGGATTTGCCATGACTAAAGAAGACAACACGCCCGTGGGTCTTAACATCGGAAACAAAGCCCCCGACATGGTCTATAAAAACCCCAAAGGAGAGGATGTAAGCCTGAGCAAAATCAACAAAGGAAAAATCGTGCTCATCGACTTTTGGGCATCCTGGTGCGGGCCTTGCCGCAGAGAAAATCCGAGTGTGGTAATGGCTTACAAAAAATATAAAAATGCCAAGTTCAAAGACGGGGCCAAATCCTTTACCATTTACAGCGTCTCGCTCGACAAAAGCAAAGAGGCATGGGTAAAAGCCATTCAACAAGACGGATTGGAATGGGAATACCATGTGAGCGACCTGATGCATTGGAACAGTGCTGCTGCACAACAATACAATGTAAACTCTATTCCCATGAATTTTCTGCTTGACTCAAAGGGAATCATTGTTGCAAAAAATCTTAGAGGCAGCGACCTGGATGCAGAAATAGAAAAACTCATCGCCAAGTAATCCATCTTCAAAACATGCATCAGTCACATCCCTTTAGGGTGTGACTTTTTTATTCATGAACAACACATACTTCGGAAATACACCTGAACAATACCTTTGGTTTGTGGGGATTTTGCTGGCAGGAATTCTATCAAGAAAAATCTTTGCATGGTTGTTCTCCAATCTTTTTTACAGAATTCTCAACAAATACTCCAGGGAACTTGGCTTCAAAGCATTTCTCGATCTCTTGCGCAAACCCTTTGGAGGCTTTGTCCTGCTTTTTAGCATTTATCTTGCCTTTAGCCAGCTGAATTACCCTGAATCCTGGCACCTGGCACCTGGCAATATTTTTGGTGTGCGCATGGTCATTGCCCGCATTTTTCAGGTGGGTATAGTGATGTCACTTACCTGGATTGTACTTCGCATGGTGGATTTTGCTGCCATGGTGTATCGTAAAAAAGCGGAAGAAAACGAATCCATGGGAAAGGTACAAATCATCCCGTTTGCCAAGGAGGCCATCAAAATAAGCATCGCCCTGCTCTCGCTGTTTTTTATCCTGGGAGTCATCTTCGAACTCAACATTGCTTCGCTTATTGCCGGTCTGGGTATCGGTGGTCTGGCCATTGCCCTTGCTGCCAAAGAATCACTGGAAAACCTTTTGGGCTCCTTCACGATTTTTTTTGATAAACCCTTTGCCGTGGGCGACCTGGTAGAGACCTCAGGGGTAAAAGGGCATGTAGAACGCATCGGTTTCAGAAGTACCCGCATACGCACCTTAGACAAAAGTTTTGTAACCGTACCCAACAAAAAACTCACCGATAGCGTACTGGAAAACATCAGCCTCAAAACCATGCAGAGAATCCGCATCGTATTGCTGATTCCGAATGATGCAAGTGCAGAGAAAATTGTAACCCTCAAAACAGAATTGCTTGCTTATTTGCAGAACAATAAAAGGCTCACAGGCGAACGAAGCCTCCGTTTTGAATCCATCGATCCAAGAGGTGCTTTTGAATTACTGCTTATCTGTTTTGCAGCCACAAACAATGCAGATGAGGCTGCAGACATCAAGGAAGAATTACAACTGGCCCTGCTCAACATCCTGCAGAATCACCAACTAAAACTTTTTGTGCCGGCCCATGGCTGACAAGGTGAAATACTATGTGGTATGGGTAGGACGCAAGCCCGGTATTTACTCTACATGGGAAGCATGCAGCAAACAAATTCATGGTTTCCCGGGCGCCAAATACCGTTCGTTCCCGAGCATGGAACAGGCTAAAATTGCGTTTGCCTCCCCTCCTCTTCCGGCAATTAAAAAAACAGGATCGCTTCCCTCCGTTTCAAACCGTACAAAACTCCCTCGCCCCATCGGTACCTTTTTATGTGTAGATGCTTCCTGGATCACCACCACCGGTGCCTCAGAATACAGGGGCGTGATGATGCCTTCCGGGGAGGTCATTTTTTCGCGAGGCCCTTTCCAAAAAGGCACCAATAATGTGGTTGAGTTTATTGCCATTGTGCATGCGCTTGCCTGGTGCAAACAAAAAGATTCGGGTATGACCATTTACAGCGACAGCGCCACTGCCATTGCCTGGCTGCGCAAAAAAAAAGCAAACTCCAAACTAAACGGCGAGGGCAGCGACGAACTGCTGGAACTCCTGTACAGAGCTGAAAAATGGATCAGAGAAAATACCTGGAGCAATTCCGTGCTCAAATGGGAAACTGAGCAGTGGGGAGAAATACCTGCTGACTACGGAAGGAAATAATTGGTTTTCAGAAGCAGATTCCCGCAACACAAATATCATCTACCTGAGGCAGTTTAACCCTCCATGAAAGATGCTTTTGTAAAAGATTTTCTTTCTGTTCTTCGGGGGAGAGATTTGCAATAGCTAAAACCAGTTTTTGCATGCTGCCTGTCATAAATTTCTTGCCTTTGTCTCCTCCAAACTGATCGGCATAGCCATCCGTATGCAAATACATCCTCAAACCATCCTTGATGGAAATAACATGCTCGGTAAAATTTTCCCTGTCTTCGAAAACCAAACCACCGATGGCGTGTTTGTTGGGTTTTATTTCTGTAAATACGGTTTCATCCACAAGCCAGCATGGCCTGTTGGCACCTGCATATCGTATTTCTTTTTGCAAAGTATCCATGCTTACCAGGGCAATGTCCATTCCATCGCGTGAAGCATACTCACCCCGGTCCTGCTTGAGCGTAATCCTGATGTTGTGGTCGAGTTCATCCAGAATGGCTGCAGGAGAAGTTACCCCTTTTTCTTTTACAATCTGGTTGAGCAGGGTATTGCCAATCATGCTCATAAATGCACCCGGCACGCCGTGGCCCGTGCAATCTGCAATGGCAAGCAAACAGGAATGAGGACCTGTTGCATGAAACCAGTAAAAATCTCCACTCACAACATCCCTTGGCAAATACAACACAAATAATCCCGGCAGGTGCTGGCGCATTTCCTGCATTTCGGGCAAGATAGAATGCTGGATGATACGGGCATACTCGATGCTTTCGGTAACCGAGCGGTGCTCTTCCTCAACCACCATACGCAACTGATCAATTCTTTCTTTTTCCTGATGGATGCTTAAGCTTTGCTGCCAGAGTTTTTTTATCCTTTCATCGAGCCTGGATTTTTCCTGCTCGAGTTTTTGTTTTTCGGAAGCAAGTACCGCATTGGCTTCTTCAATTTTTTTACGCTCATTGTGCACTGCCTCACTCATCTGCCAGAGCTTGCGGTTTTTTTCGGCAACGGTCTCCCTCTCTGCTTCCAGCTTTGCAATGCGCTGCAATAAATCATTTATTTCTGAAGCAGAATCGGGCATATTTTACTTGGCATTTCTTTTTTTTAATTATTCTTTCTCAATTTCTTCAACAAAGGCATTCAGGTTTTTTTCATAGGTTTTGTGCCTTGCCTTTATCTCCAGGCCTTTTTGGGTAAAGTGATCCTGGTCGGCCATATACTCTTCCATTTTAGGAGGAATGGTATTGCTGTATAAGCCGGGAGCCCAATGCAATTGTCTGCCCAAAAACCAAATGGCCAATACGGAAATACATACAAATGTTTGCCTGTGCAGGGGTTGAAAAACCGGAAGATTATCAGGGGAAATTTGCTTTTTCAAATACATCAAAAACAAAGAAAGGCTGCAAACAAAAAACAATATCAATGCAAGAAAAGATATTGGATTTCCTCCGGGCCAGTGTTGTGTTTTAAACATGATTCCCATAAAACTGATTGCCATAAACAAGTTAGCGGTAACATGAAATACACCCGGCAAAAAACCCTTCATGGATTTGTGTAACCGAAAAGAAAAGGCACGGAAGAATAAATAGAAAAAAACACAACACCCTAAAACAAAAACAAGGGAGGCACCCGGAACATGTTGAAACTTGGAAGCCATCCCCACCAAGAGCATGGACATAAGCAAGGGAAAGACAAATTTCTGTTGCTTTTTGGCAGCTATCATCAATGTAAGTAAGGATAATAAAGGCAGGAAAGCTGCAGCGGCAAAAACCCATTCATTTTGGATGACAAATGAAAATTGGGGAAACACGAAAAGAAAATGAAATATCCACCAGGGGAAGAGAAGCCACTTGATTTTTTTACTTCCCGGATGCAGTTCAAAAGCCTCCAGCAACAGGAGGAATGAGAGGATTCGATAACACCAGGCCACCAATTGCAAACCCCAGGCGTTTTGAGCCATGTTGGAAAAAAAGCCCAGCAAGACCAAGAACAGAAGGGCGGTCATCTGGGTATATCTGGTTTGGGAGTTTTTCATGGTTTCTTCAATAACATCCTTACTTATTGCCAATTGTTTATTACGGAATTGTATCTGTCAATAGAAAAGTTCTTCAGATTGGGTGTGTACAATTGGTTTCTCTTGTTGTAATGCATGATCATCCAGGTATTCAACCAAAAACGCATGCCTGATATTTCCTTATCAGCAATTAGTTGCTCTGCATCATAGAGCACACCCCTGTCAACGAGCCCCGAAAAATAACTGTACCTGTGCCTATCGTTTCTGCCTTCGGTATTAAAGGCAATGCGCCTGGCAAAACCCTCACAATCCTCTCCTCCTATTTGTGCCAGCATCCTCATGTACTTCTGTGGCATTTTGTTGAGCCGGTGTTTTTCCTTGGCAAACAGGTGTTGCATCAGGGGCAGGGCATTTTCTTCGTATCCCTTGTCTATAAAAGTTTGGGCCAACATCAGTACATCATCCTGCCTTATCAGGTGTAAGCGGCTACTGTCGAGGAAAGTGGCCACTTCTTTTGCGCGCCCTCTTAGAATCAATGTTCTGCAAAGCCCGGGTATGTTAAACACATCAAAATACCTGTTTTCTGCTGGTATGCTGATTTCCTTTTTTTGGGGCAAGGCTTTTTTTCCGTACAACATGGTTACCCAATCAAAATAATTGGTGCGCGCAATTTCACTTGTTGCAAATGTTTTCTTAAGCAGTTTATGATAAAAAGATGCCAACTCCGGTTTGGTTTCAAAAAAGTTTTCATCAAGCGCTTGTCCTTGTATGGCTTTAAGCACATCCCCAGTCAAATACATGGTATCAGCAAGTCCAGACATCGCATAAAACTGTTCATTGTTGTTGTACACTTCACTTTGGGGCCAAGGAATTTCATCAGGATTATTTTCGTTCCAGTAAGACACATAAAATCGTCCATCAAAAGGATTTGCAGAGGACTCATAAAACGCCAAAAAAATACCTGCAAAGGTTCCTGGTATGGAATAAATAAAATCACCCCCTGACATATCAATGGATGTATTGGATGCTTTACCTATGGGGCTGTTTTTGTTTTCTATTAGATTAAATTGCTGCCATGAGGTAAGTATGGCTGCTTGTTCACCTGCCGTGTCGCCTGCATGCTTCAAATAAGCAGCGTATTTTTTGTGGTACAACGCCAGCAAAAGTTTTTGCTGGTTTGTATTCAATCCTCTTTTCGTTATTGAGGCCATCAGGTATTCATGGGCAGCGTCTACTGCTTCTTTCGGCCAAAAATACTGGCACATGGGAGGGAATCTTTTTTCAATATCCTGTCCACTTAAAAGATCCTGTACTGAGTAATACAACATTTTTACTGAGAGTTTCCGTATCCTTTCCTCCTTTCCGCAGATGCGTTCAATGGTCTTAAAGGTTTCGGAGGCCGTGTGTTTTTTGTTGGAAAGAAGTGTCCCGAACAAGAGCAGGTCGTCAATGGTTTTTAGCTTGCCTTCCCGGTTAAAACCCTGTTCGTTTTGAAAGGTATTGACAAAATCATTCCTTGAGGCGTATTCCTGTCTGTGGAAGAACAAAATTTGTGGGACAAATAAGCCGTTGTTTACATAGCCCAGCGGAGCAGCTTCGGTTTTTTCTGCATCAAATAACTTTCTGCATTTTTCCTGCAGGGCTGACACATCTCCATGGGTATCGAAGTAAGCAGACAACAAAGGATGCTCATGCCTCAGCATACAGTTGGCAGCAAACAGGGGATTGAAAGAAATTTTTTCTAGAAATACTTTTTTTGGATTTTTTTCCTTGTATCGAATCACTGCCAGCATCAGTTGTTCGTTTATGGCATGCGTCTTTTCTTTTAGCTCTTCTATGTCCGGTACACCGGCAATGCTTAACCATAAGAGCAGTTTCGTCCATACATGTGCCGTCAGGATATTTACCTTCCCGATTTTTTGCTTGTTCAGTTGTATTGTCTGCTCTTCTGCAATTTTTTGAAAGGAGGAAAAACCATGGCCGGCGAGCTTGCTCAGAAACTGCAAGTCCCTGCTGTAAGAGGCAGTATCGATATCCTTCCTTAAAGACCAAACAATGGCTTCCTTGATGAGCGTAAACTGCGTAGAGTCTTCCATGTTGCGGATGGCCTCCATAAACACTTCTGCATCTGCCGAGTCGCGGTTGTAGCGGCTGTATTCTATCAAAAAGGCGGCTTTCTTTTTTTCGGAGATGTAGGGGTTATTGATGTTCTCCAGGTTAAATGCCATGACCCTGTCTATGACCTGGTCATTTTGTTTGGAGTACCAGTCGAAATAAAAATACATGCAGGAACAAAGCACCAGGACGACGCCGGCATGCATAAGCAGGCGGTTGGCGCCATAGGCCAGCACAAAGCGGCTGAGCATCAGGTTGCGGGCACTGGCTTTGATAAACACCCCGGCTTCCTGCAATTCTTTTTTAAAATGTATTTTTCTTGCTTGCTTTTCCTCTCCTGACTCATCGTACTTCAACAACCACCCTGCCGAAGGTCTTTTTTGGGCAAACCAGTGCTCAAAATAATTCAGTGAGCCAATCGGCAAGAGGTAGCCTCTTTCTTTTTTGTTGGTATACCAACGCTGCATCTGCACCAAAAAATCGGCATACACCATGCGGTCGTCGTATTCCTGCCGGGACAATTCCTGCAAAAGTTCCCAGTTACGAATCAGGCTCTCGTGGCTGATGTCGAGCAGGCTGTCGGGAGAAAGAACCGGCTGTTCATTGTCATAGGGCTTGATGAGGGTATTTCCCTGCTTTCGGAAATGAGAAACAAACACCGCCACATGTTCAGGGGTAAAATCCTGTTCAGCGATTATTTCCGCTATCTCAGCTACTGTCATGCGGTTGCGCACATACCTTCCGGCATCTGCTTTTACCAGGCACTGCAAAAGGGTATTTAAGATATAAGCGCTTCTGGAAACCCAGGGCATCTCTGAATACTTGCTTTTTACCTCTTCCAGTGTTTTTTCATATAACTCGCCTGCATGTGCATTCAGCACATTCTCCAGAGAGGGACGGTCAAAATATTTTCTTTTCTGATCGCTTTGTTGTTCCAACCATGTGTCAAATTCCTTTCGCTCGTTCTCATCTAAAAAATCCGGTGGCACTCCTGCCAGTTTCACCAGGGAAGGAATGTCCATGGGTTTTTGTGTTTCTCCCTCTCCATAGGACAAGTGCCACAATTGGTTGAGTGCATGCTGCAAAACCGGCAACTGATCAAAGCCGCTGCCAATGGCATTTACAAGGGTTTCTGTAAGCCTGGGCGTAATGGCACCCCCGGCAAGTTTTGCCGGCTCTGCAATCACTTGCTGCAACTCTTTGCGCTTGAGTCGTGGAACAAAAAACTGTGAAAAGCCAATCATCTCGGGCAGGCCGCGGAAAGCCGCACATTGTCCGATATAATCGCTGCGCATGGTGCATACCACATAGACAGGCAGCGATTGTGCATGAGCAATCTTTGCTGTTTCAATCAGCAGGTTTAATACGAGTTGTGCTTCATCGCTCGGAACTCCGTGGCTAAAGTTTTCGGGATTGGTAAAGAACTCTTCAAACTGGTCGGCAAGGATAATGAGATTGGCACCTTTTTTTTCGAGATTTTTTTTGCCTTCCTCATCCGTGTTCTGGTATGCTGAACTTTGGGGATCCACAAAAAACCCTGAGGATGCATACAATTGCAGAAGGGCCGAGAATCCATGCTGCAACTTTTCTTTTACCTGTTTCTCCTCCATCTTTAGTGCAGAAGCTACAGCCTTTGCAAGCATTTGTAGCGGAGAACGCGAAGGCGTGAAATCAGCCAGAAGCCATGAATTGAAGCGTGCTTTAAAAAATCCTGCCCTGGCCCTTGGAATCAAACCGGCATAGGTGAGTGAAGATTTTCCGTCGCCACTGGCACCGGTGATCATCAAAAACCTGTTCTGTTCGAGCAGTGTTACAGCTTTGGCAGTATGGGCATCTCTGCCTTTAAAAAAGATGGATTCGTCCTCGGTAAACGGGCGCAATCCGGGATATGGACAAATGAGTGGTTCCATGCTATGCAGCGCTGCCCTCCTTTGCTTTTTCGTATTGCACTTTTATTTCAAGTGGAATTAAAATACCATCAATAATCATACACAATACCCTGGGGGCTTTTAATTGAACATTCCGGTTGTTTTCCGGGTTGGTATCTCCAATCAAAAGGATGGGTGTTTTCATGGAGGCTCCACCTGCGCGTTTCCATATTTCCTGGGTAAAAGGAAGGGCCCAGTCCGAGGAGGTTTTGAAGTACACGACTGCCAGGCGGCTTTTAGAAATTTGTTGTGTGCAATAGGCTGCATAATCGGTATCGCTGTTTTGCACAATACTGATATTATGTGTTTTTACCACATCTCCCAGCATGTCGAGCACATCGGCTGCATCAACTTCATCAAGGTGGTTAGATATAAAAAACACCTCCGTTTCGCTGAGGTCATAGTGGATTTGTTTTTCTTCGGAGAACTCCTGCCTCACATCATCTGCAAACTCAATAGGTGATGACACATTGCTAAAGGTCATCTGCTCGGAGAGCGCATTCCTAACCAGGCTAATGAAAGCCGATTGTTTGGGCTCGGGGATAAAGCTCCCCACATTGGGTGGATACCAGATAAAAAGTTTGAAGCCGGGTTTGTTTTGTATATAATCCAACAGGATGCGAAACTGAAACTCCGGCAGAGAAAAACTGCCTTGTAAAAAATGATGAACCGGGCCATATTCGCTGCTGAGCATGCAAACTGCTCCGCTGCATTGCTCAAGTGTTGTGAGTACCTCCTGCGGAAATGCAGAAAGGTTGGCAGCATCAAAAACAGGACTCAGAGAGGAGATGCCTGCATTGCTAAAAACCTGGCCAAGGCTTTGTAAGTGTTGATGTCGTTGTGCGGAATCATCCGCAAAAAAGCAGAGCATAGATTAGTCTTCCACCGATTCCAGTGTAAAGGGATGTTTAACCAGGTTGGACATGTCCTCACCGGCTTCAAGCATATCCGTATCGTTGGCATCATAGCGCCAGGTTACCTGTAATTTGGTTTTGCCGTCATTGTTGAGGGCCACCATTTTTTTGAGCATTTCTATGATGATTTTTGCGCTGCTTGTATTAAAGTACTCCAGGTAAATGATCAGGTGAGTGGCCGGATGGGGGGAACCTGAGTAAGTTTCAATCCAATGCTTTACGGGACCGTAAAACTTGATGGTATTTTCAGGGATTGATTTGCCTTTGAATTCAAGTGTTCCGGATGCATGATTCAGTGATACATAGGGGGTGTTCACTGTTTCAGTAATTTCGAGTGTTTCCATTTTAGCCAGAAGTTTGGGTAAATATATTAAAATCTGTTTTACATTTAGGAGGAAATACACCAGGTGGAGATAAAAAAAAGAAAGCAAGGTTTTCTGATGCTGGGCATCATGTCGGGCACTTCATTGGATGGCTTAGACCTTGCCTTGTGCAGATTTGATAAAGCAGGCAAAAAATGGCAGTATCATATTGAAAAAGCACATACCGTGCCTTACAAAAAAACCTTGCAGAAAACGCTTTCCGGCATCCATTTACTGAGTGGAGAAGCGCTTATTGAACTGCATGTTCGTATGGGTACCTACATGTCTGATGCCGTTCTTTCCTTTTTAAAAGATTGTCCGGAAAAACCCATGGCCATTGCCAGCCATGGCCACACGGTGTATCACCAACCCCATAAGGGATTTACCTTTCAGGCGGGCAGCGGGGCAGTGCTTGCTGCAAACACAGGCATTCCTGTGGTTTGTGATTTTCGAAGCACGGATGTGGCACTTGGCGGACAGGGAGCGCCACTGGTACCTATGGGTGACAAGCTTCTTTTTCCTGATTATGATGTGTGTGTAAACCTGGGTGGAATCGTAAACCTGTCGTATGCACTTCCGGGTGGAAAATGTATGGCATTTGATGTATGTGCCGGAAACCAGCTTCTCAATCTCCTTGCCTTAAGGGAAGGGAAAACATTTGATAAAAACGGCAGGATTGCACGGAACGGAAAAATCATTCCGGACTTGATTAAAAAATTAAATGCACATCCTTTTTACACCAAAAGGCAAGCCAAGAGCCTGGGAAGAGAGTGGCTGGAAAAAAATGTGTTTCCTCATGTATCAAACGCTGAGCAGTCTGGTGCAGATTTGCTTCACACTTCCTGTCATCATATTGGCATGCAACTTGCCAAAGCCATGCCGCCACATGTAAAAAAAGCAAAGGTGTTGCTCACAGGTGGTGGAGCCATGAACTCGTTTCTGGTTGAAACCATACAACAATACTGTGGTGCTGCAAAGATTGTTGTACCCGATACTCCAACAATTTGCTTTAAGGAAGCGCTTGTATTTGCATTTCTGGGATTACTCAGAATGCGTAGTGAAGAAAATGTGGACTGCACCTACACCGGTGCTTTGCGCAATACGATTTCGGGAGCCGTTTACCTTCCCTGATCAGAAATCATCATCGTCGTCGTCGTCGTACGAACCCGCGTTGTTGTCAAAGGAATCGAAATCAAGATTTTCTTCTTCAAGAAATTCATCCGGATCATCGTCCTGAGGTTTCGGTTTGGGTGCAGTTGCGTTTTTTACCGGCGCTTTGGATTTGGCGGGTGCCGCTTTTTTCTTTACGGCCGTTGTTTTTGCCGTGCCGGCGGACTTCGTTTTTCCGGAGGTTTTTTTCATGACCTGGGGATCAGATGCTCTTTTGTTTTTTTTTGTAAATCACACAAAAGTATGAATCCAAATTTTACAATGGCAAATCTGAACAAACTATTTTTTTAAGCTACTTTTGAGACCCTATGAAAAACCTGCTTGAAAAATATGAAAATAAGAGACCGGAAATTGTGTTTGAATGGAAAGATTCCGAGACCGAGGCTGAGGGTTGGGTGGTCATCCATTCTCTGAGGGGCGGCGCTGCCGGCGGAGGCACACGCATGCGTAAGGGGCTTGACAAGCGTGAGGTAGAGAGTCTGGCAAAAACCATGGAAGTGAAATTTACAGTATCCGGTCCACCCATTGGCGGAGCAAAATCGGGTATCAACTTTGATCCTTCCGATCCTCGTAAGTCAGGTGTTTTACAAAGGTGGTACAAAGCGGTTTCCCCATTGTTAAAACAATATTACGGAACCGGAGGCGACCTCAATGTGGATGAAATTCATGAAGTGATTCCTTACACAGAGAATGTGGGCATCTGGCATCCACAGGAGGGTGTTCTGAACGGACATTTTTCACCCGATGAAAGCAGGCGTATTCATGCCATTGGCAGGTTGCGGCAAGGGGTCTCAAAGATTCTTGAAGACAAGCGCTTTACGCCGGATGCGAAAAGTCCTTATACCGTTGCAGACATGATTACAGGTTATGGTGTGGCCATGTCTGTGATGCATCATTACCATTTGTTGGGACAGGATGTAAAAGGAAAAAAAACCATTGTTCAGGGATGGGGCAATGTAGCGGCTGCAGCGGGATATTACCTCAGCAAGATGGGGGCAAGCATCGTTGGAATACTCGACAGGACTCATGGCTTACTGGCTCCCGGGGGATTGTCGGAGGAAGAGGTGGGTAAACTTTTTATGCAGCGTAAAAGCAATACACTTCAGGCTTCAGACATGGTTCCGGCAGCAGAAGCAGCCGAGAAATTCTGGTGCTCGGGTGCCGAGATTTTAATTCCGGCTGCTGCCTCCCGCCTGGTGAACATGGAGCAGGTTGGCCAACTGATTGAAGGAGGGCTGGAGCTCATCAGCTGCGGAGCCAATGTGCCATTTGCGGATAAGGAAATTTTCTTTGGACCGGTGGCTGCCTTCGCTGACCAAAAGGTAAGTGTGATTCCTGATTTCATTGCCAATTGCGGCATGGCCCGTGTATTTGCCTATTTGATGCAGGAAGACGCGGAGGTAACAGATGAGGCTATTTTTGAAGATGTATCAGCAACCATCCTTGCTGCCCTCAGAAGAGTAAATGGTGCCGCCAAAAGTTCTACCGGCCTCTCCGGCACGGCACTTGAACTGGCGCTCAAACAATTGGTACAAGAATAGACATTCCTCCTTCCCGAGCACTTGCAATCCATTATCTTTGCACGCTTTGTAAAAAAAATTCATGGGACTAACATGCGGAATTGTAGGATTACCCAATGTAGGCAAATCCACCCTCTTTAACTGCTTATCCAATGCCCGGGCGCAGGCTGCAAACTTTCCGTTTTGCACCATTGAGCCCAACCTGGGGGTAATCACGGTTCCCGACGCCAGGCTCAACCAATTGTCTGACCTGGTTAAACCGCAAAAAATCATTCCGGCAACCATCGAAATTGTAGACATTGCAGGGCTTGTAAAAGGTGCCAGCAAAGGCGAGGGCTTAGGCAATAAGTTCCTCGCAAATATTCGCGAAACCCAAGCCATCATTCATGTATTAAGATGTTTTGATGACGGCAATATTGTGCATGTTGACGGAAGTGTAAACCCGCTACGCGACAAAGAGACCATCGATTTTGAATTGCAGCTAAAGGACCTGGAAAGTGTGGAAAAAAAGATGCAGCGCTATGAAAAAATGGCCAAGGTTGGGAGTGACAAAGAGGCAAAAAAAACTTTTGATGTCCTCACCATTTTTAAGAAGCACCTCGAAGAAGGAAAATCTGCCAGAAGTGCACCCGTTTTACCCGAAGATTTTAAATACATAGAGGATCTGTGTTTGCTCACAGTGAAACCTGTATTATATGTTTGTAATGTGGATGCCGATTCGGTGAACACCGGAAATGCCTATGTAGAACAGGTAAAACAGGCCATTGCCGGAGAAAATGCCGAGGTATTGCTGATCACTGCTGCCCTTGAGGCTGAAATTGCATCCCTTGAAAATCCGGATGACAGGGCCATGTTTCTGAGTGATGTAGGCCTGAGTGAGCCGGGGGTAAATAAACTCATCAGGGCTGCTTACCGCTTGCTCAATCTTGAAACATATTTTACTGCCGGAGAAAAAGAAGTGAGGGCATGGACCATTTCAAAGGGAATGACGGCTCCACAAGCGGCAGGTATTATTCACAGCGACTTTGAGAGAGGTTTTATCAGGGCAGAAGTCATCGCTTTCGAAAACTTTCTCAAATATGGATCCGAAGCTGCATGCCGTGAATCCGGAAAATTGCAGGTAGAAGGCAAGGAGTATATTGTGCAAGACGGAGATGTGATGCACTTCCGCTTTAATGTTTAGGAGCCGGATTATTCGTTTTTTCCATCACAGTAACCACGCCCAGCATCAGCACCAAAGAATACACAGTATCTTCTACCGGCACAGTGCCAATGCGCATTCCCATGATATGTTCCGGAGCATATATCACCACAGGTAAAGCTGTGAGTACACCGTTTACTAAAAAAAAAGGGATGAGATGCAGGAGATAAGCCACCATAAATTTTCCGAGCCAGGGCTTTTTTAGCAGGTATACATGCAGAAGCAAGAAAACCGCTCCGATCGAAAAATTAACGAGGGTGTAAAGGTGCGCATGATAATAAACCGCGAGCGAGAAAATGATGACTACGAGGGCAGGAAGCAGTTTGTAGAGCATCGGAAGTGAAAACGAGTAGGAAAAATAAACCTTATAACAAGCATAAATAAAAACACTCGCATAAGGCACGCAGATAAAAAACAACACTTCCTCGAGGGGAAGGTTAAAAATATAAATGCCACATATATAGTCAGGATTGAAACTCCAAATACCATTGGCTGTGAACCAGATGTCCCATAGGATGAAAAAGGTGCCTGTGATGCCTATGCCTGCAAAAAGACCTTTCCACTGCTTAAAGAATGCCACCTTTTTGTCGAAACTCAACAAGAAGGGAAAGAGCACCGATGCCAGATCGAGAAAAAGGTAGGTATACTTGCCCATGCCTTGAATTAGAACCAAACTGTGTTGCGAATGTTCGGCAAGGCCTTAATGGAAAATCAGGAGAGCAGTTTCTTAACAAGGTCGGCGGCTTCCTGCAATTCAATCGCAGAATATACCTGAAGGCCTGACTCATCAATGATTTTCTTCGCTTCCACAGCGTTGGTACCTTGCAATCGCACGATGATGGGCACTTTAATTGAACCCATGTTGTTGTAAGCTTCAACAATTCCCTGTGCCACTCGGTCGCAACGAACAATTCCTCCAAATATATTTACGAGGATGGCCTTTACATTGGGATCTTTGAGGATAATCCGAAAAGCCTGTTCCACCCTTTGCGCATTTGCTGTGCCGCCTACATCAAGAAAATTGGCGGGTTCGCCACCGGAGAGTTTGATAATATCCATGGTAGCCATGGCAAGACCTGCACCATTTACCATACAACCAACATTGCCATCGAGCTTTACATAATTGAGGTTGTGTTCGCCGGCTTCCACTTCGGTAGGATCTTCTTCTGAAATGTCGCGCAAGGCTTCGTAATCTTTATGACGGTAAAGTGCATTTTCGTCAAAAGAGAGCTTGGTATCTACCGCCAGGATGTGGTTGTCGGAGGTTTTAAGTACCGGGTTTATTTCAAGCAATGAGGCATCAATGGAATCATAGGCCTTGTAGAGAGCGCTTACAAATTTTACCATGTGTTTGAATGCATCTCCCTCGAGTCCAAGATTAAAGGCAATCTTTCTGGCCTGAAAAGGAAGAAGTCCGGTTTTGGGATCAATCTCTTCTTTGTGAATCAGGTGAGGGGTATGATGGGCCACATCCTCTATATTCATTCCACCTTCTGTGGAATACATGATGATGTTGCGCCCCTTGGCACGGTCGAGCAGTACGCTCATGTAGTATTCTTTGGTTGGGGATTCGCCCGGGTAGTATACATCTGCTGCTACCAGTACTTTGTTTACCTGTTTGCCGGCGGGACCGGTTTGCAGGGTTACCAGGGTTTTCCCCAGAATGTTACCCGAAATGGTTTCCACATCCTGAATGGTCTTTGCCAGGGCAACTCCTCTTTGTTCAGACCCTATGATGGTTCCTTTGCCCCTTCCGCCGGCATGAATCTGTGCTTTGATGACCCAAAGCTTGGTGCCGGTGAGTTTGCTCAATTCATTTGCAGCCTCTACGGCCTGTTTTGGCGTTTCGGCTACGATGCCTTCGGCAATGGGAACACCGAAACTTTTAAGGATGTCTTTGCCCTGATATTCGTGGATATTCATTGTTAAAACAAAATCTGCGGGCTAAATTAGGCAAAAGAAATTTAAGAAATTGTAACCTTTTGAGGTTGGTTTCGCGTAATACCCCCCACATTTCAAATCAATACTCAACATGAACACACTGTTACACAAGGTTCCCGAGTCACAGGCTATCGAACTTCCGGCCCTGGAAACTTCAAGGATGCTGACCGGTTTTGCATCCCTGATTTCTGCAGGAAAACTTCCTGAGAAAAAGGATGTTTTGTTCGCGTTGGCACTTAGCAGGGAATTGCGTAACCAGGCATACATCGGTCAAAGTCTATACTACTTGGCGCAGGTCTTCTTAGCCGATGAAAATCCACGCCAGTCACTTATTATTCTTGACGAAGCAAAAAAATTGCTTGCAGGTGAAGACAAGCCCCTTGTGATGCTGCAATGCCTCGAACTCACAGGCAAAGTGTATCAATCCCTGGAGGATTGTGAGATGGCGCTCGGCGAATACTTCTCAGCACTCGAAATCATCAATGAAAATCTTTCCCTTGAATACTGCAAGGGTTCCCTTCACCACAAAATTGGAATGGCGTTTAAATCAACCCGTGATTTTGACAATGCCGTTTCACATTTCCGTAAATACCTTCATTTATCAGAAAAATACAAGCAGAGCAATGACATTGCCCAGGCCTGTTTTGAATTGGGCAACATGCTTACCCTGAGTGATGAGTATGCAGAAGCTGCTGTTTATCTGCGCAAATCACAGGAGATGGCTTTTGTCATGGGCAATAAACATCTTGAATTGTTTGCTCTTGTTACCCGTGCCATTCTGAAAACCCGTTTGCGTCAGTTCAAAAAAGCCATGGCCTTGTTCGAAGAAGCAGAAACTGGAATCCTGGCCAATGGTAATGAGGAAATAAAAGCCCACCTGCTGAGAAGCAAAGCCAAGTTGTTCATCGACATGGAACTCTATCCTGAAGCACTTCAATTGCTGGATGAAGCTAGGATGTTGGCCGAAAAACTAAAATTAAACCAGGTGTTGCTGATGGTGTATAAATTTTACACCGTAGCCCATGAAGCCATGGGAAAATTTCAGTCGGCGCTGGAATTCAACAAACTTCATTTCAACCTTGAAAAGAAAATCCTTGAGGACCGTTCCAAAACCAGGGTGCATGGTCTTCAAATGAAGTTTCAGATGGAAGAAGTTCTGAAAGAAAATGAAATATTTAAATTAAAGAATGTGGTTCTGCAGCAGGCCAACGACAAGATCTTGCAACAGAAAAATAAAATCGAGGCTTTTCATACCGAGCTTACTTCAAGTCTCACATATGCCAGCAAGATTCAGCGAGCTATTTTGCCACTGAAAGAAGAAATTTCCGAAACTTTGCCCGGACATTTTGTGTTCTGGAAGCCGCGTGATGTGGTGAGTGGCGACTTCTACTGGCATTTCAATGCAAAAACCCATACCTATATTGCTGCAGCCGATTGCACAGGTCATGGTGTACCGGGAGCCTTTATGAGCATGATCAGCAACACCATTCTCAACGAAGTGGTAGGCTCTAATCCGAATCTTTCTCCGGCTGAAATTCTCACCATGCTCAACCTGGAAATTAAAAAAGCACTGAAACAGGATTTGGGTGAAAAAGAAAGTCATGATGGTCTTGACATTGCCCTTTGTAAAATCGATAATACCAGTGGTGTAATCACCTTTAGCGGAGCAAACAGACCTCTTTATTTGGTAAAAAAGGGAGCTGATGAAATTACAGAAATCAAATCAGACAAAGGTTCTATCGGCGGAATGCATTCTCATAATGACAGGTTTTTTGCGCAACATTCCATACAACTGGAAAAAGGAGACAGGGTGTATCTTTTTACAGATGGCATCACCGATCAGTTTGGTGAAGACACGAACAAAAAATTGCGCCCTGTTAATTTCCGAACCTGGGTGATGGAAAGTGCGGGTATCCCCTTTGATGAATTGGAACATTACTATGCCGGAAAACTGGCTGAATGGCAAAAAGAGGAAAACCAAACAGACGACATTCTGGTGATGGGGTTTGGTTTGTGAACAACTTTGTGAATTTGTCCTTAGGCCCCATCAATTGACGGGGCTTTTTTCATATTAGTATTGTGCTGATGAAACGCGTTCATTTTATTGCCATTGGCGGAGCGGCCATGCACAGCCTGGCCCTTGCACTTAAAGGTGCCGGATATGAAGTAAGCGGCTCGGATGACGAAATCAACGAGCCTTCCAAGAGTCGTTTGAAGTTGGCAGGTTTACTGCCGGAAAAAATTGGTTGGTATCCGGAGCATATTCACCCGGGTATCGATGGAATAATCCTGGGTATGCATGCCCGAAAAGACAATCCTGAACTGCTCCGGGCACAGGAACTTGGTATCAGGGTGATGTCTTATCCTGAGTTTGTATACGAGGCTACTAAAAACAAACAGCGCGTGGTGATTGGTGGCAGTCATGGCAAAACAAGCATCACTTCCATGATTCTGCATATCCTGAAAAAGTCAGAAAAAAAATTCGATTATTTGGCAGGTGCGCAAATCAGAGGATTCAACAACATGGTAGGCATTTCCAATGACTCGGAGATTGCCGTTATCGAAGGAGATGAATACCTGGCATCGCCCATTGACCCCAGGCCGAAATTTCACCTGTATCGCCCACATATAGCTGTAATAAGCGGGATTGCATGGGATCACATCAATGTGTTTCCAACATTCGAATCCTATGTTGAACAGTTTAAAATATTTACAGAATGTATTTCACAGGACGGTTCCTTAATCTATTCTGAAGAAGATTCTGAGGTAGTAAGAATTGCAGAAACGAGCCCTGCACAGATTCATAAAATTCCTTATCGCGCCTATCCATCAGAAATCAATGATGGGATTACTTCTCTCATTTATGATGGAAAAAAATATCCCATCAGGGTATTCGGGAAACACAATCTTCAGAACATTTCTGCTGCATTTGAAGTGTGTAAGCAACTTGGAATAACAGAGCAAGCCTGTTTGGAATCCATCGGAGATTTTGAGGGAGCGGCCCGAAGGTTGGAAAAAATATATGATACCGTGGAGAGAACCGTATTCAGAGATTTTGCCCACAGTCCTTCAAAATTAAAAGCCACGATTGAGGCTGTGAAGGAGCAGTTCATCAACAGACCTTTGATCGCCTGCATGGAGTTACATACTTTCAGTAGTTTAAATAAGCATTTTTTAACAGAGTACAAGGGCTGCATGGAAATGGCTGACAAGGCGGTGGTGTATTTCAATCCGAAAACCATCGAACATAAAAAATTACCATCTGTAAATGCCTCTGAAGTACATGCTGCTTTTGGTTCTGAAAAGCTTGTGGTTACTGATAATTCTCCTGATTTTTCTGCCTTGGTAAAAGACATGTTAGCCAAGTCAAGGCATCCTGTTTTGTTGTTGATGAGTTCGGGAACATATGATGGTGTGAACCTGGAAGACCTCTACAAAGAGGCTTAATTACCAAAGAAAATAACAGAATACTATTTTTTAGGACCAGCTTTTTGATGCATTCAAATTCAGCTAAATATTTTTCCAGGATTTAAAATCTCCTTGGGGTCGAAAACTTTTTTGATTGCTTTCATGAGCTGCAACTGAGCAGGTGTTTGCACCAGGTGCATATATCTTTTTTGCACATATCCGATGCCATGTTCACCGCTAATGGTTCCTCCCAGATTTTTACACAGGATAAATATTTCTGAAATGGCAGCATGAATGTCATGCTCCCAAAAATTGTCGCTTAAACTTCCTTTTAGAATGTTGATATGGAGATTTCCATCACCTGCATGTCCATAGCAGATAGAGCGAAAACCATATTTAAGTCCAATCTCTTTCACGCCTTCTATAAGTTCGGGGAGTTGTGCCCTCGGTACAACGGTATCTTCTTCTTTATAAACAGAACTGGCCCTTACTGCTTCAGCAACGGAGCGGCGAAGTTTCCATAAGCGATTTTTATCTGCTTCATCCTGGGCAAGAAGTATTTCTCCGGTTTCAAAAGTTGTAAGCAATTCATAAGTTTTCTCAAGTTCTTCGCGGATGTGTTCCGTGTTGTTTCCATCAAATTCAATCAAGAGTTGTGCCTCTGCTTCGGCATCAGGTGCAAATCCTTCTACCCCCAAAAATGCACAGGTTAAATCAATGGCGTCCTTCTCCATGAATTCGAGTGCAGAAGGATTCAGTCCTTTGCTAAATAGCAGTGAAACAGCTTCACATGCCTGCCGAATTTTTTTAAACGGAACCAACATCACCTGTCTGTACATGGGATATGGAATGAGCTTGACCCTGATTTGTGTAACTACCGCAAGGGTTCCCTCACTGCCAATCATCAGGTGGGTGAGGTTGTATCCCGTTGAGTACTTTAAGGTGTTTGCGCCTGTCCAAAAAATTTCACCATCAGGTAGAACTACTTTCAGATTGAGAATATAATCCCTGGTTGTACCATATTTGAGTGCCCTTGGTCCTCCGGAACTCAGCGCCACATTTCCGCCCAGGAAGCACGAACCTTTGCTGGCAGGATCGGGCGGATAAAAAAGTCCCAATTCCTGAACGGTCTGTTGCAACACTTCATTAATCACACCGGGCTCTACAGTTGCCTGAAGGTTGTTGGTATCTATTTCAAGAATTCGGTTAAATTTTTCCATGGAGAGGATGACGCCTCCCCACACAGGCAATGCTCCACCACTAAGGCCCGTTCCTGCACCTCTCACCGTTAAGGGAATACTCCTTTGGTTGCAATGCTTTAAAACAACAGCAATCTGAGACTCATCTGCAGGAATGAGAACTACTTCAGGCACAAACACGAAATCCTCGGTAGCATCGGATGCATAAGCAAGCTTCTCTTCATGATTCACCCGGATTCCTCCTTCACCCAAATACTCCCTGAATAAATTGAGATCGTGAGCTTGTACCTGATTGTATGTGTTCATGTTGCAAATTAAATGCAATTGTATGCAAAAGAAAATATCACTGTCTTTGTTAGCTGCGATTTTCCCATTAGTTTCACTTTATTTGCATTTGATAAAACCAACACCATGGATGCGTTGATCAAATTTTACCCGCGAATCATCTGTTTTCTTTTTTTCATCTGCCCTACCTGTTCTGTCATACAGGGAGAAACAGCAGAAAAGTGGAAACTGCAAGATATTTTTTTAGGGCAGAAATTCAGCGTTCAGACGGGGTCTGCTTCAGTACCTTCAGTGAATCCTCAGAAATACCTTTTCCTGCAGGAGGGTGATCAATTCCGGGGAATCCTTGCTGCTTCCTATCTTTCCGGGGAAATAACCGATACTGTGATTGATGGAAACACCATCCGATGCAAGGATACCGCTGTTTCATTTTCTTCATTTATTGCTTCGCCAGATGAACGCCATTTTTTACTGCAAGGCAAGCTTTTCCCTATCTACCGCCATTCCTTCTCCGCCTTATATTACCTTGTTGAAAAAGGCAACAAATCCGCTGTTGATTTTGCATCAGGCAAAAGTATTTCCTCTGTTTCTTTTTCACCGGACTCAAAGAGAATCGCCTATGTATTTGAAAGGAACCTATATGTGTATGACATCGCTTCTAAAAAAACACATCCCCTTACCACTGACGGAAAGGAAAATAAGATCATTAACGGAGGAAGTGATTGGGTATATGAAGAGGAGTTTGGATTAACTGAAGCGTATTGCTGGAGCGCGGATGCAGGGCATGTGGCATTTTACCGATTTGATGAGTCAGCCGTGAAAGAATTCAGCTTTACTTCCTATAAAAATCAGCTTTATCCGACAGCAGTTACCTGGAAATATCCAAAGGCGGGAGAAGATAATTCCAAAGTAGAAATATGGGTCTACGACCTCGAAAAAAAATCTTCTTCTTGCGCCTTTAAAACAGGACAGGACATGGAGTATGTTCCGCACATACAATGGGCAGGAAAAAAGAATAAACTACTGATCCATGCCATGAACAGACTTCAGAACCGGATTGAATTTCAGTTATATGCTATATCGGACAAAAGCTGCAAGAATATATACACCGAGTCTTCTCCGGAAAATTATATTGATGCACCCGGTACATGTATTTTCGACAGCAATGGCAAGCTCTATTTTCTATCTGAACACCAAGGCTGGAAACATCTCTACAGCCTCCCTCAGGACGGCGGAAAACTACAGCAGCTTACCAAAGGCAACTGGGAAATTGATGCGATAATTGCTTATGATGCTGCTTCAGGGTACATCTATTTTAGAGCGAACAAAGACCATGTGCTTTCCCATCAGATTTACAGAACAGATTTAAACGGAAAAAAGATCCAAAAAATATTTGATTCAGAAGGAACGCAATCTGTCGTTTTTAATGCCGACTTCACCCTGGCGATGCTTACCCATTCTTCGGCCAATAAGCCCCCGCAAAAAGTGCTGACCAATACTCAAACAGGAAAAAAAATACGGATGATCTCTTCTAACGACAGTGTTCTTGCCCGCTTAAACCGAGTGCCTTTCTCGCCTAAAAAATTTATTCGTATTCCCGCTTCGGCGGGTGATTCCATGAATGGATCGGTGATTTATCCCCAAAACTTCAATCCTTCTTTGAAATATCCTGCCATTATTCATATCTACGGTGGGCCTGGCCGTAATATGGTGGTTGATCAATGGTCGAATAGCGAAATGCTTTGGCATCAATACATGAGCGCCAGGGGATACTTTATCTTTTCTTTCGATGGACATGGCACCCAGATGAGAGGTAAGAAATTCAGAGCATCTACTTATGGTCAACTTGGTAATCTTGAGGCACAAGATATGCTGATGGCCTCCCGTTACCTCAAATCTCTCGGATACATCGACTCTCTGAAAATTGGTATTCAAGGATGGAGTTTTGGCGGATTTCTCAGTCTTCTGACGCTAGCCAAAGGCCCTTCTCATTTTGCTGCGGCTATTTCGGTTGCCCCTGTTACACATTGGAAGTACTATGACAATATCTATACCGAGAGATACATGGGTTTACCGGATAAAAACCCTCTCGGGTATAACCAAAACTCTCCGCTTGAATATGCTTCTTCCATCAAAGGAAAATTATTTCTTATTCATGGCACGGCAGACGACAATGTGCACTTTCAGAATTCGGTAGAAATGATTCGGCGATTACAGGAATCCGGAATCCCTTTTGATTTGATGATTTACCCTGATAAAAACCATGGCATCAGTGGTGGAAAAACCAGGCTGGATGTATATTCCAGGATTTCTGAATGGTGGGATGATGTCTTTGGAATGGATTAGGAGTGCTTCCAATGAAACGAAAGAATAAGTCTTTCTATGTCCTTTCTGATAAACCGCGTGGCCGGTGCCAGCGAGTCGGTATTAACAGGCACATTGAAGTAAAGTGCGCCGCGCACAAAATGATGGACACTGTCTGTGAGATAAAACTGAGTGGAACTGGCAGCATCTCCGCCTAGCTCATACAAAAGACCAAACACCCTTTCCTCCTTTTTTTCAATTTTCAGTTCCTCAATGGAAGATGCTTTCACCGTGTGTTTATAAGCCAGGGTACGGGCATCCTCGATGTGTTTTGCGAGGTCGTTGCTCAGGGAAAAATAGCTGATGAACAAGGTAGCTTTCTGTTGATCAAATTGCAGGTTCATCCAATACTTGCCTTCCTGTATTCCTTTGTATGCTTCTGGTCTTGCATAAACCGGATAATCAAAACCATAAGGATATTCAGCAGACAACCCGGTGTATTTTTTTTCGGGAAAATCAATTCTCATATACCCTCTGGGCTTGGGTGGAAATTCGGGCTGGCAGGAGCTTATCAACAAAGTAGCACAGAGGAGGAGAGCAAGTGGCAGGACAGGTTTGCTTTTTGATTCCTCCTCAATCATCAGTTTCACTCTTTTAATTCTTTTGCGATCAACTGACTCAACTAAAAATGCATAATTTTTAAAAGTAATTTTTTGGTTTTTTACAGGTATTGAGCCTGTAATCTCAAGGATAAAACCGGCTAGTGTATCGGCTTCTCCACGGTTTTTTTCAAACACCTCTCCATCAATGTGAAGCACTTTGTAAAAATCATTAAGCATGATTCTGGCTTCAAAGATATAAGTATGGTCATCCAGCTTGCTGTACACCAATTCATCATCATCGAACTCATCATTGATATCGCCAAGAATTTCTTCTATGATGTCTTCGAGTGTGACCAAACCGTTAGTTGCACCGTATTCATCCACCACAATTGCCATGTGCATTTTCTGGTGCTGAAACTCTTTAAGCAAATCATCAATTTTTTTGTTCATTGGAACATAGTAGGGTTTTTGCATAAGGTTGTTCCATGCAAAATCGTCTTCTTTTTCCAGATGAGGGAGCAAATCTTTTGTGTAGATGATTCCCACAATGTGATCATCGTTTAGTTCATACACGGGTATTCTCGAGAACCCTGCTTCTACAATAGATGAGAGGGCTTTTCTGAAAGGAAGATCTTTACTGATGGAAAACATCTGCAGCCTGGGGCGCATGATTTCTCTTGCCTCTGTGTTGCCGAATTCCACAATTCCTTTCAGGATTTTTTGTTCTTCTTCCGGCGAGTGCTCATTGCTGGTTAATTCAAGTGCTGTTGAAAGATCATCAACAGAAAGCCGGGTTTTGGAATCTTTAAAGTATCTGTCGAAAAGAGAGGTAGACCGGATGAGCAAATAACTGAAGGGACGAAAAAACCGCTCTGCAATATCCAACGGAAACACCAGTATCAGAGCGGCCCTTTTGGCGTGTCGACGGGTATATATTTTGGGGATGATTTCTCCAATTAGAAGAATGAGGAAAGTAACCAGGATTACCCTGAGCAGAAACTCAAGATCAGGAGAAAAGCCGTGAAAAATCTCTTTGGAAACGGACTCAGAAAGGATAATTACAAAAATATTGACCAGGTTGTGAAGAAGTACTACAGTAGCAATCAATTTTTTCTGCTTACCCAAGAGCTCGATAATCTTGCGTGAGGCGTAGGATTCCGACTGGCTTAACTCATCAAGATCGGAAGGAGACAATGAAAAAAAAGAAACTTCTGCTGCTGCTACCAGGGCTGAAAGTGCAAGAAAAAAAACAATCCCGGGGATACTCATCCACAGCATGGGATTCCATTGAAGGAGAATAAATGCAAAGATGCTACTGACCGGGTCGTCCATATAAAATTTCAAAAGGGTAATCCGTCCATATCGGATAGATCGGCATGGGAACCCTGTTCTTCCTCTCCGGGAGTATGGGATTCATGACCCTGGTATTCTTTGCGGTTTCCCAGTATAAGCAAATTGTCTACAACCACCTCGGTCCTGTATTGCTTCACTTTGTTTTGGTCTTCCCAATTGCGGGTATGCAGTTTCCCTTCAAGGTACACTGTGGAACCTTTTTTGAGGTTCCGTTCGCAGTAATCTGCATGGTTTCTCCACGCTACCACATTGTGCCATTCAGTTTGTTCTTTGCGGCTTCCGTCTTTGTCGCGGTATACTTCAGTGGTGGCAAGTGAAAACTTGGCAATGCGTATTCCCTGCTCAGTAGTTTTTACCTCTGGGTCGCGGCCAAGATTGCCAACTAGGATAACTTTGTTGATTCCGGTGGAGGCCATAACATAACAAGTTCATCAACAAAGATAAGACATTTAGCTTATCACAAGGGGGGATTTTTAAGGCCTCTTTTGGATTTGTAAAAATTCATTTCATCCAGGTATTCAAATGCCTTGTGCGGCATGAAGTAGCGGATGTTTCTTCCCTCGGCAATTGCTTTTCTGATAAAGGATGCGGAGATTTCAATGAGTGGTGCTTCCCTGCAAATGAGGATATTGGGATGCACAGGGAAAGAATTGTATGTATCTGAAAACCCCGGCCGTGGATATATAAGCAGGCGGAAATGTTGAAGTATAAAATCGTGATTTTTCCATTTGTGAAATGATAGCAGGTTGTCAGATCCAAGGATAAGCGAGAACTGATGTCCGGGATATTTTTCACAAAGATAGACCAGGGTATGGCTGGTGTAGGAGGGCAAATCCAGCTTTGACTCCACATCACAAGGTTTGATAAACGGAACATCTTCACAGGCTTTTTGCAAGAGCTGAAAGCGATGGTGGAAGGCCAATAGCTGAGATTGCGATTTAAAAGGGTTCTGTGGAGAAAGCACCATCCATACCTCATCCAGTTCAGTGAAACAAGCGAAATAATTGGCCAGCATCATGTGGCCATTGTGCACAGGATTGAATGATCCGAATAAAAGTCCTACCCGCATGAGTTACAGTTGTATCGACATGTCTCAAAGATAACAGCTATCCTACAGATTTTATAATTTCGTTAGATGGTAAAGTTTTGGGTCGGGCAAATGTTACATTTGCATTTCTAAAAAAGAGCCTACTATGGAAATGGCCTTTATTGCTTTTGTAATTGCTTTTTGTGTGGTTGTTTTTTTTACACCATCACTCATAAAGGTCTCCATCCTTAAACACTTGATGGACAAACCCGATGGGGAGCGGAAATTTCATGAAAGAGATATTCCTACCATTGGTGGCATCATGATTTTTGCAGGCACCCTTTTTGCGTATTCCATCTGTTTTCCTTCCCCGTACATAGAAAAATTCAACTATGTGCTAGCTGCTGTTTTTATCACTTTTTTTGTAGGTATCAAGGATGATATCATCGGTACTGCGCCCCTGAAAAAATTGGGTGCAAACCTGCTTGTTGCATTTATCATGGTTTTTGTTGGCGGCATTAAAATCAAAGGTCTGCATGGTATTTTCGGAATGAATGAATCTTTTGGAGGATTTTCTGAAGCATTTTCTGTCTTTACCATTATTGTGGTGATGAATGCTTTTAATCTGGTCGATGGTGTTGACGGTCTTGCCGCTGGCCTTGGATTTATCTCCAGCATGGTATTCGGCTGCTGGTTTCTTTTTGCGGGCAATTCCGTAGAAAGCAGCTTATGTTTTTCGCTGGCCGGTGCCCTGCTCGGATTTTTGGGATATAATTACTCTCCGGCTCGCATTTTTATGGGCGACTCAGGTTCTCTTACCATTGGTATTGTTATGGCTTTTTTAAGTATTCAGCTTGTTGAGTATGAAAAAAGTTACTACCTCACCACACCTCTCAATACCATTTCAAAACCTGCACTCGCTGTGGCCAGCCTGTTTTACCCCTTAACCGATACGCTGAGGGTTTTTATCCTCAGAGTGGCGCGGGGAAAATCCCCCCTTAGTGCTGACCGAAGTCACATTCATCACAGGTTACTCGACCTGGGTTTTACCCACCGCGGCACCGTAAACATCATTTATCTTCTCACTTTTTGTTCCGTTTTTACCTGCTTTATCACCCGGTCACTTACACCCGAGTTGTCCCTGTTCTGCACCATTGCCGTACCTTACCTTTTGCTTCAGATTCCCGCTCTGCTTAAGTCCAAACAATGTATCTGGTAAAGTGGTTTTTTGGAATACTCTTTCTGTTGCTGCCTGCCATCAGTGTGTGTGGTCAAGATACGCTTTTACCAATTACTTATAGCCACATTGATGATTGTGTAATGCAGTATCCCAAAGGCTTTGCCCTGCCTGATAACCATGTGCGCCCTTCGGATTCTCTCCCCTCAAAATGGATGCTTTCTCATAAGCCTTTGCGCCTGTCAGGAAACAAGACACCGGAGAAATTACTGATAGACTTTTTTCCCGTGATGGAGATATGGGGAGGATATGATTCACAAACGAGTAAGTTAATCAAACAAGGATTTATGGGTGCCGGCGTGAATCTTCTCTGGAAAAACAGTTTGCATTTTTTCGCATTTGCCGGTGCGGGTATGAGCGCTCAACCTGCATATATTGATAGCATAACTTCTCTTTGGGGGATTATCCCGGGCACGGCCACTGCCAAACCAATTACAAACGGTACCTATCAGTTCAGGCACGCAAAAGTAAGTCTGGCTTATCGTTTACATAAATATGTGACAGCAGAATTAGGCTATGGTAAAAATCGCTTTGGAAACGGTATCAGAAGCTTGTATCTGGATGATGTTGCTTCACCCTATCCCTATTTGCGCATCAACTCACACCTGGGAAAAATCCGCTACACCAACTTGTTTTGTAACTTTTATGATATCCGGGGAAGTCAAGGCCAGCGCGATAACTTTGTAAACAAGTATGCTGCCATGCATTACCTATCCTGGGACATCATCCCTTGGTTGCAATTCAATGCTTTTGAAGCCATTGTATTTCCAAACAGAAACCAAAATGGAAGCGGACATTTCTTTGAACCCAACTACCTGAATCCAGTTATCTTCTTGCGACCGGTGGAGTATGCAGTGGGCTCTCCGGACAACTCACTTCTTGGTGGCGGATTGTCTGTTCGGCTTTTAAAACATTACAGAATCTATGCAAATGTGATCCTTGATGAATTCTTATTAAGCCGCATCCGGGAGCGTAAAGGATGGGTAGACAACAAGCAGGGCTTGCAGGCAGGCATTGTGGTTCAGCAGCCCATGAACATAAAGCATTTGCAGATACAGGCTGAAATCAATTGGGTAAGACCCTATACCTATTACCACAGGAACTCACTTCAGAATTTTGCCCACATGAACCAGCCGCTTGCACATGCCCTGGGGGCAAACTTTATAGAATATTTTGTGCGGGCAGATTATTTTTTTTTCCGGAATATCCGCTTGCAGGCAAATCTGATGTATGCTAAAATTGGATATGATTCCCGTGGATTGAGTTACGGCCAGAATGTGTATCAGCCGATGCATTTGAGACCGAGTGAATTCGGCAATGTGGTAGGCCAGGGATTATTCACCCGGGTATTGCTGTTGAGTACCACCCTGAACTGGAACCCTGATCAGCTTTCAGGCTTGAGTTTCTTTGCCTCCTTTATCTATCGTCAATCTGTCAATGTTGAATCACAGAACAAATCATTTATTCCTACACTTGGTATTCGTTCTCAGTTCATGCCTTTTAACAGATTCTTCTGAGCAATTGAGGGTCTTATATACCTGATATTTACTACTTTCGCAAGGAGTTTGCATTGAAGTACCCTGCGATAAACACCGGCCTTATTTTTTTTGTCATCTCGCTGACACTTCCTTTCCATGCATGCAAAACCAGCAAATCATCTTCCCGACAGCCTGAAAAAAAGTTCGAATTAAATCTCAGCCAAAGTGAACCACTAACAGAATCTCCTCCTGAATATCACGCATCAGTAAAGCGCGTAAATGACATCCAGCATATGCGACTGGAGATAGATTTTGACTGGCAAAGAATAAGTCTCAATGGGAAAGCTACGCTATTGGTAAAGCCTTGCTTTAAACCCGTTTCGGTACTCAACCTGCAGGCCAGAAATTTTGAGATCAGGGAAGTGGCCATGTTGTCCGGAAATTTAAAGACCAAACTCAAATATCTCTACGACAACAAGCAACTGAGCATTGATCTTGGTCGTAACTTTAAGTCAACAGAAAGCTACACCATTTACATTGATTATGTGGCGCATCCTCATCCTGTACAAGGGCGTGGAAATGAGGTACAAGTGAATAAGGGAATGTATTTTATCATCCCGGAAAAAGGTAGTCCATCCAACCAGAGGCAAATTTGGACTGAAGGCGAAACATCCTATAATTCCTGTTGGTTTCCCACGATTGATGCCCCAAATGAAAGATTTACGCAGGAAATAGCCATTACCATTGACAGGGAACTTACCACCCTGTCCAACGGAATTTTGGTATGGCAGCAAATGAATGCCGACAGCACGCGAACCGATATCTGGAAACAAAATATTCCATCACCCCCTTATCTCACCATGGTGGCGGCAGGAAATTTTAGCATCACTTACGACAAATGGAGGGACAAAGAGGTGAGTTATTACACCGATCTTTCTTATGCGCCCTATGCCAAAGATATTTTTGGAAAAACGCCTGAAATGATTGATTTTTTTTCAAAGAAAACCGGTGTTGATTACCCATGGGAGAAATATTCCCAGGTGGTGGTACAGGGTCACCTGGTTGGTGCGATGGAAAATACTTCAGCTACTCTGTTTGGAGATTTTATCCAACAGTTGCCGCGAGAGCTCACTGATGAAAACAATGAAGAATATATTGCCCATGAATTGTTTCACCAGTGGTTTGGCAATCTGGTAACCTGCGAGTCCTGGGCAAATTTAACCCTCAATGAAGGCTTTGCTTCCTATGGAGAATATCTGTGGTATGAGCATAAATACGGCAGGCAGAAAGCGGATGAGCATCTTCGGAAGTTTCAGAATGATTACCTGGACGAACTAAGGTATAAAAATGAAAAACTCATTCGTTATCAGTATGCGGAAGAGGAAGATGTATTCGACGCCCATTCCTATCAAAAGGGTGCGCTGGTCATTCATATGCTGCGTACTTACCTGGGAGATGATGTTTTCTTTGCCGGGATTACTCAGTATCTGGAAAAAAACAAATTCTCTCCCGTTGAGTTACAGCATCTCAGGTTAGCCATGGAAGAAGTTTCAGGGGAAGATTTGCATTGGTTTTTTAACCAATGGTTCTTAACACCCGGATTGCCTGAGGTAAATTTCTCCTACAACTACAATGATAGTTTGCAGAAACTGACCATACATGCCGATCAGACTTGCGCATCCGATGCAGATGCATTCATCTTGCCACTGAAAATTGATATTCACACCAAGGGAAAAAAAGAATCTTCTCTCTATTTATTGAAGAAAAGAAATGAGACTTTGCAGATTCCGCTAACTGAAAAACCCGAGTGGGTGGATATTGATCCGGAAAAAAGTTTGCTGATCAAAAAAACCGAAGAGAAGCCTCTTGCAGAGTGGATATTCCAATACAACAAGTCACCCTGGTATAATGGTCGTCTGGAAGCGCTAAACAGTCTTACAGGCTGGATGGATGAATCCATGGTAACAGAGACCTTTATGAAAGCTTTTTCTGATCCCGCACCCGGTATCAGGGAGTTTTGTATTACACAGGTTCCTGCCTTGTCAAGGTATGCCGACAACCGGGTGAAGCAACAACTGCTCAGATTGGCACTCAAGGATGCATCTAACCACATACGCGGAAAAGCGCTCGAAAGCCTTGGAGAAAATTACAACTCCGACGACCTGCTGGATACCTACCAGAACCTCCTTGATGATGCTTCGCCATTGGTTGTCTCAAAATCCCTTTTGAACATTTATTATGTTGACAAGAAAATGGGCCTTGCTTTCGCAAGGACATTTTTAACGGACAGCAGTCTTCAAGTGATTAAATCGGTAGCAAGCGTATTATCTCATACCGGAGAAGACTCCGATAACGAGTACTTCTTAAAAAACTACAAACGGTTTTCGGGTAAAGACAAATACGCTTTTGCGGGTATGTATTCTACCTTTTTGTTACACCGGCACGACAGCATCATCAACAGAGCCATCCCGCTTTTTGAAGACATAGCAGTATCGCAAAACCTCTGGTACATAAGACTTGCAGGCACCAATGCATTGCACCAGCTTGCCGAGATGTACAGCAGCAGACAAAAGGAAACCCGCGATAAAATTGCCATGCTGAAAAACGCCAACACTTCTTCGAGTCAATTGGTACAGCTGGAAAAACTGGCCATTCAGGCAGATGAGCAGATGAGCAGAATCACGGCCATCATCCATGAGATCAAGTCGCGGGAGAAAGATGAAAATCTCATTGAGATTTATAAACAAAATTAAAACCCCTTGATGTAAACAGAAGAGTATGCTGTTATACACAAGATAAGTTCTATTGCTAAAGTTACCCGGCCAAAGAGGCCAGGCCCTGATAAAAAGACAAGGCGCAGAAAATCACCTTGTGTAAAACATCAGGAAAAAACGCTGAAAAGCTTACCTTAGCGGGACTTATGATTCAGTTTCAAAAATTTACGCTGTCAAACGGACTCACGGTAATCCATCATCCTGATGATGCGACCCAATTGGTTTGTGTCAACATTTTATACGATGTGGGAGCAAGAGATGAGCGTCCGGAGAAAACAGGATTTGCCCATCTTTTCGAGCATTTGATGTTCAGCGGTTCGGTGAACATAGAAAACTATGACGAGCACCTTGAGAAAGCAGGCGGCGAGAACAATGCATTCACCACTAATGATATTACCAATTACTATCTCACCATTCCGAGAAACAATGTAGAAACTGCATTTTGGCTTGAATCCGATAGGATGTTGTCCCTTGCCTTTTCGGAAAAGGGACTCGAAGTGCAACGAAATGTAGTGATGGAGGAATTTAAACAGCGTTACCTCAATCAACCCTATGGCGATGTATGGTTGTTACTGAAACCGCTGGCATACAGGGTGCATCCCTACCGTTGGAATACCATTGGCATGGAGTTGTCGCATATAGAAAAGGCATCCATGGAGGATGTTAAAAGTTTTTTCTTTACGCATTATGTTCCATCCAATGCCATTCTGGTGGTTGCCGGTAACATCACCCTTGAAAAAGCAAAAGAATTGTCGGAGAAATGGTTTGGCGGAATTTCCTCGCCACCTAAACCTTTGAGGCAACTACCTGCTGAGCCCACTCAAACAGAGAAAAGAACGCTGAGGGTTGAAAGAGAAGTTCCCCAGGATGCCATCTACAAATGCTATCATATATGCGACAGAAACCATCCGGATTATGTGGTACTCGACATGATTACCGATGCCCTGTCCAACGGACAATCATCCAGGTTTCATGAACATCTGATCAAGAAAAAACAACTTTTTTCAGAAGTTCAGGCGTATGTTTCCGGCGACCGCGATCCCGGGCTCCTTGTGCTCAGCGGAAAACTGAACCCTGAAGTAAGCTTTGAACAGGCAGAGGCTGCCTTGGATGAAGAATTGCGCGGCATTATTGAAAATCCGCCGCAAGGCAGAGAGTTAGAAAAAATGAAAAACAAAACTGAAAGTATGCACGCCTTCACAGAAATTAATTTAATGAACAGGGCGCTTGGGTTGGCCACTTATGAATGGCTGGGAGATGCAAACAGAATCAATACAGAGATTGAACAATACAGAAAGCTGGGAGCTGCTGATTTCTCCCGTTGTGCAGCTAAATATTTTAGCGAAAACAATGCTTCCGTTCTCTACTACGCAAAAAAATCATCATGAGTAATCCCGAAATAAACAGATTAATAGAGCCGGCAGTAGAAAAAGTTTCCTCTGTTTCACTGCTTGAACCAACACACTTCAGCCTCTCTAACGGCATCCCGGTTTATGCCATTGCAGGGGGGCGACAAGAGGTGATTAAAACCGAAGTGATTTTCCCTGCAGGAAGCCGTTATCAGCAAGTACCCTTACAGGCCATCTCATGTAATAAACTGATGTGCGAGGGAACCCAAAAACATGACGCTGCATCACTTGCCGAGGCCCTTGATTTTTATGGTGCCTACCTTGAAAACGAATGCAATACCGATACGGCAGCTTATTCACTATACAGCCTCAGTAAACATATTGAGCCTACCCTTTCATTGTTAACTGAAATTTTATGTGAACCGGTATTCCCCGAGGAAGAGTTTGAAATTTACCGACACAATGCTTTACAGAATTTTAAAACCCGCAACAAAAAAGTAAGTGAAATTGCCTCTGCCGAATTTCACAGGATGCTTTTTGGCAACAAGCATTTTTACGGTTATCGTATTGTGGAAGAGGATTATGATCAACTAAACAATGATGTGGTAAAAAACTTTTTCGGCAACACTTACAGGGCAAACATGCCTTTTGTAGTAGTTGCAGGAAAGCCGGATTCGGGTTGGGAAAAAACTTTAGACAATATCCTGGGCAAGCTCCCTTTCGGTAAAAATGCAAGTCCTAACACTTCTGAACCTGAAGATTCAGAAAAAACAAAACATAAAATTCATGTGGATGGGGCCCTTCAATGTGCCATCCGTGTTGGCAAACGACTGTTCTCAAAAAATCATCCTGATTACCTGCCTCTCACGATAGTAAACACAATTTTGGGCGGGTATTTTGGTTCGAGACTGATGAAGAACATCCGTGAAGACAAAGGGTATACCTATGGAATCGGTTCAGGGCTTGTTTCCCGTCAGCTCGGTGGATTTTTTTATATCTCTTCAGAGGTGGGTGCCGATGTAACCCAAAATGCATTGGATGAGGTATACAAGGAGTTGCATAAAATGTGCACCGAGCCTGTACCTGCAGAGGAACTCAATCTTGTTAAAAATTACTTAATGGGACAGTTTCTCAGGGGAGCAGACGGCGTATTCTCTCAGGCTGAGCGATTTTTGTCGGTACATTTGTATGGCCTTGATTACTCCTATTACCGCAGGTATTTGGATACGCTCGAAAGCATCCATCCGGAACAAATCATGGAACTATCGGCCAAATATCTTTCTCCTGATAGCATGAGTGAATTGGTTGTGGGAAAAACACATGTATAAAAACATCTTTTCTGGCAGCTTGCTTATTGCCAAGAAGGATGTTTATCATATGACAAGTTGAAACAGTTTGCATTCATATTTTTTTGTGTGGCTCTGAAGTTCGCAACTTTACATGCTCAGCCGGTGATGCCCGTGCTTACATGCACAGAGGTACTCTCCGGCGGAGATGTAAAACTTACTTTTGACTACACGGCTCCTACTCCACCGGATGTGATTGATTCCGTGGTAGTAGAATTTACCAACAACCTTGGCGGAACATTTTTCAGAAGTCAGGTGCTGCTCCCTCCCTATCTGAATCCATTGGTGTGTACGGTTGCCATTCCATCGCCCGATGCCAATGCACAGGTCTTTTATTTTTTTGCCAAAGTGTATACAAATGGTCAAGCGAATCCGGACAGTTCAAATGTAATGGCAAGTATCCTGCTGAGTGTTTCCAATGCCACCGCAGGAATTGCTGCACTCTCATGGAATGCGGCATCAGATCCACTGCTGACAACAGCCTCAGGAATGTACAAAATTCACAGGCAATATCTTTCTCCTCCCAACAATTCCTGGTTCCTCTCCGACTCTGTAACAGGTCTTGTGCATAATGAGAACATCATTCAATGTGATGACTCGCTGAGGTATTATGTTGAGATGAACGATTCACTGAGTTGTGCAACTCGCTCAGGTACCATCACCCGGTATTTTCTAAACGCCAAACCCAATACACCAACACTGCAATATGTTACCTGGAATCCGCTCACATCAAGCATCGATATTGTATGGTCTCCCAGCCTCTCTTCAGATGTAACGGGATACCAGGTGTATACCATTACCGGTGGAACGCCTTTGCTGATTGGAAGCACCGGCAACATCAACGATACCACCTTTACTTATAGTGGCGGAAGTCCACAGAACCAGCCGGAAGAATTCAGGATTGCAGCGATCGACTCATGCAACAAAATCAGTAATCCCGGACTTACCCACAATACCATCAGACTGGATTATTCACTTGACCGATGCAGCCGGATAGCCACCTTTTCCTGGAATGCCTATCTGAACTGGGACAATGGAGTGCATGCGTATTTGGTTTATCTGAAGAAGGACAATTTTCCTTATGCACTGCTCGGAAGTACTCAAGGAAATTCATTTGATTACACGGTTGAGAGTGGTGTTCAGCAACTGAGCGTATATGTGGTTGCCAGAGATACCATCGATTCGCTTGAGAGCGTATCCCCCGAAATCTCCTTCATCCCCGTCCTTGCCGCGACAGCCGGATGCCTTTCTGCTCAGGCATGCCACAGTGCTCTCCGACTCCCTGGTTGAACTGAAACTGTATCATGACACCCTTGCCGCAATAAAGGAATACAGGGTGATGCGGGCAGACGCTCCCGGTGGAGACATGCAACAAATAGGCATTCTGCCCTTTAGTGCACTTTCCCGTACCCTCTATTTTTACGATTCCCTCGCTTTTACGGATGAACAGAGTTATTACTATCAGATTCAATGTATTGATTCCTGTGGCAATCTGATCATCACTTCCAATCCGGGCAGTAGTATTTTTATCAGGGGAGAAGTGCTGGCCAATTACCTGAATGTTGTTTCGTGGAATCCCTACCTGGAATGGCCTCAGGGAACACGCCATGATGCATTGTACTCGCTCAGGGATTCATTGGATGCCAATGTGATTCCATTCAGGCTTCAGCCGGGCTTAAATGAATACACAGAAGACATCATTGAAAAGATAACTGCAGATGGCAAGTACTGTTACTATCTGGAAGCCATAAGCAATACCCATCCCCTCTTGTTTTTTAATGATACGAGCCGGTCTAATATCATCTGCATCAAACAGGAACCAAAAATATTTATTCCTAATGCTTTCTCTCCCAACAATGATGACCTGAATGACATCTTTATACCCACAGTTATTTTTGCCAATGATGAAAATTACAGGCTCAGAATCTTTAACCGGTTTGGGGGATTGATATTTGAGAGCAGCGATACCAAACAAGGCTGGGATGGCAATTACCAGGGAAGTTTCCCCTGTCAGATAGGTGTATACGCCTACACACTTACCTACACCAACACCCTTAACAAAATTGTTTTTAGGAGCGGCACCCTTCACTTGTTGAGGTAACATACCGGAAGAGAAAACGGAGGAGTTACCTTGCCGCCATCATTACCTGAGCGGGATACTGTGAACAAGCAAACGAAAACGAAAATACAGCGTTGGTTGTCCGTTAGCGATTGCAACGGTTACTTTTTTGCTTGCAAAAAAGTTTGAGTGGAAAGCGCGCCCCTTTAGGGGAACGGCAAAAAAAAAACTGCCCCGTCAGCGAATGGCGTTTTATCAAAGAACGAGATCCTATCGGATTCATGTCCCGGTTTTAAAAAATGATTTTGAAGGATGCTTGCCTGTATGAACCGCAAGCAGATGCTGCTGATGTGTCTTTTGGGTTTGCACTTATGAAAGTGGCTTGTAACTTTGCCACAGGCACAAAAAGCTTTTACAATGACCGACGAACTTAAAAAAGTAATCCAGTCAACCGAGGAACAGATGAAACAAAGCATCAGTCACCTTGAAGCAGAACTTTCTAAAATCAGGGCAGGCAAGGCCAATCCTTCCATGCTGGATGCGGTGATGGTAGAGTATTACGGCAACCGTGTTCCGCTATCGAATGTGGGCAACATTTCCTCTCCCGATCCGCGTACCCTGTTGATACAACCCTGGGAAAAAGGCATGATCACGCCAATTGAAAAAGCCATACAAGTAGCCAATTTGGGCTTCAATCCTCAGAATGATGGTACGCTGATTCGCATCTCCATTCCACCGCTTACAGAGGAACGCCGTAAAGACCTTGTGAAAAAAGCCAAATCTGAAGCAGAACATGCAAAGGTTTCACTGCGCACCATACGCAAACAATCGAATGAAGAAATAAAAAAGTTGCAAAAGGCAGGTACCCCAGAGGACATGACCAAGCAATGTGAGCAAAAGGTGCAGGAACTTACGGATGCCTATTCGTCCAAAGCCGATAAACACATTGAAGTGAAGGAAAAAGAAATTATGACAGTTTGATAAGCATATGTTGCAGCGCATTCAGTCTGTGTATCTTTTGCTGGGATTCCTGGTCTTACTTGCATCCCTTCTTTCTGCCAATGCTGTTTTTACTGCCGGTAACAGCACGGTTAACTTCTC
The DNA here is from genome assembly GCA_040383885.1 of Flavobacteriales bacterium. GTDB lineage: Bacteria > Bacteroidota > Bacteroidia > UBA4408 > UBA4408 > JBEICQ01. The sequence goes on from JBEICQ010000001.1 coordinate 59,323, forward strand.
TGCCTTTGGTCTTCTGAGCGAACAAAACACATCAGTATCTATCCGATTTCCGTTTGTACTGATGCTGATAAGCACAGGCCTGCCGATGCTGGGTTTTTTGGGATGCATTTTTTTGTTCAATAACCGGAAGTTTCAAATGAAGATGGTGAGGTTATGCTCCCTGCTTGTGCTTGTGCATGTGGCAGCAGAAGCAGTTTTATATAAACATGCTGTTAAAACACTTGAGGTTTTGTTTCCGGGAACAGCGCTTACCACACACTGGGGGCTTGGTACCGTGTTGCCATTGGTGGCCATTGTTTTAAGCATGCTTGCACTTGCCCGGATCAAGCACGACGAGGAATTGGTCCGCAGCGCAGACCGCATTCGCTGATATCGCAGTAAAGCCCTATTTCTTATCTTTGCGGACTTTGCTGAAAGCACTGTCGTCTATTCATGAAAAACATCCGCAATTTTTGCATCATTGCACATATCGACCACGGCAAAAGCACCCTGGCCGACCGCTTGCTTGAGATTACCAAAACCGTGAGTCAAAGGGAGTTGCAGGCGCAGGTGCTGGACGATATGGACCTGGAGCGCGAGCGGGGCATCACTATCAAGAGCCACGCCATTCAGATGAATTATGAGTACAAAGGCGAAAAATACATCCTCAACCTGATTGATACCCCCGGGCATGTGGACTTCTCCTATGAAGTGTCTCGCTCCATTGCTGCCTGCGAAGGAGCATTGCTCGTGGTGGATGCGGCTCAGGGCATTCAGGCGCAAACCATTTCCAATCTCTACCTGGCTTTGGGCAATGACCTGGAGATTATTCCGGTATTAAATAAAATTGACCTGCCTGCGGCAAACCCGGAGGAAGTGAAAGACCAGATTGTGGAACTGTTGGGTTGCAAGAGAGAGGAGATCATGGCTGCTTCCGGAAAAACGGGTATGGGTGTAGACAAAGTACTCGAGGCTATTGTAGAGAGAATACCTGCTCCGCATGGAGACCCGGCAGCGCCTTTGCAGGCACTCATCTTTGATTCTGTTTTCAATCCCTTTAGGGGAATCATTGCTTATTTTAAGATTGTCAACGGGGTCATCCGTAAAAACGACAAAGTAAAATTTGTGGCAACAGGCTGGGAATACATGGCGGATGAAGTGGGTGTGCTCAAGTTGAAACAGGAGCCCCGCGAAACCATCAGCACAGGAGATGTAGGTTACATTATTTCCGGAATCAAAGATGCCCGTGAAGTAAAGGTGGGCGACACCATTACCACCATTGAAAATCCTTGTAAGAATGCCATTCAGGGTTTTGAAGATGTTAAACCCATGGTATTTGCAGGTATATATCCTGTGGATACTGAAGACTATGAAGAACTGCGTTTTTCCATGGAAAAACTGCAGCTGAACGACGCTTCCCTTACCTGGGAACCGGAGGCTTCTGCTGCCCTTGGGTTCGGATTCCGATGCGGATTCCTGGGTATGCTTCACATGGAAATTATCCAGGAGCGACTGGAAAGGGAGTTCGGCATGACGGTAATCACCACCGTACCGAATGTATCTTACAAGGCCTATACCACCAAGGAAGACCTGATCATCGTAAACAATCCTTCTGATTTGCCGGATGTATCCAAACTCGAATTTGTTGAAGAGCCTTTTATCAAAGCACAGATCATTACAAAAGCCGAATATATTGGTTCCATCATGACCCTTTGTATCAACAAACGGGGGATTCTCAAAAATCAGGTATACCTCACACAAGACAGGGTTGAACTGAATTTTGAAATGCCGCTGGCAGAAGTGGTTTTTGATTTTTATGACAGGCTCAAAACCCTCTCACGGGGCTATGCCTCCTTTGATTACTCACCGATTGGATACCGCCGCAGTGACCTGATAAAACTGGACATCCTCCTCAACAGCGAACAGGTGGATGCCCTTTCGGCACTCATCCACAGAGACCATGCCTATGATTTTGGGAAAAAGATTTGTGAGAAACTGAAAGAATTGATTCCACGCCAACAGTTTGAAATCCCTATACAGGCAGCCATTGGTGCCAAGATCATTGCCCGCGAAACCATCAAAGCTCTTCGAAAAGATGTAACCGCCAAATGTTACGGGGGTGACATCTCCAGAAAACGCAAACTGCTCGAGAAACAGAAAGAAGGAAAAAAGAGAATGCGTCAGGTAGGCAGTGTGGAAATTCCACAATCGGCTTTTATGGCGGTGCTCAAATTGGATTGATTTATCGGTCCCGTAGTACAACGGATAGTACGGAGGTCTCCGGAACCTCAGATTTGCGTTCGATTCGCAACGGGACCACTACCACCTGCATGGATGGCGGTGAAAATTACTTTTACCTCTCCAATAAAAAATACCAAGCGGTCTAATCAACGAGCATGGGCGTTTTTCCATCGGTGATTACAATTTTACTATTGGCAGACTTACTCAATTCCTCAAAGGCCTCAATGCTTCTTATCTTGATGATTTGTTCGGTAAGTCCCTCCGAGAGAATCTTTTGTGCGTCTCTGGTACCTTTGGCTTCAATCACTTTGCGATCGGCTTCCAGGCGTTCCTGCTGAAGCACAAACTCCATGCGCATGGCATCCTGTTCTGCTTGCAGCTTTTGCTCAATACTGCGGGCAAGACCTTCCGGAAGCTGAATGCTCTTCATGAGCACAGATTCAATAATGATTCCTTGTCCCGACAGTGTTTCCGCCATCTTTTTGGAGATTGATTTTTCAATATCTGCACGCATCCCGCTATGCATGTCTTTCGCATAAAACTGTGCGCAAACATCTGCAGCAGCAGACCGAAAAACATTGGCGATGATATTCTCATAAGACAATCCGATATTTTTAATCACATCCTGTATTTTTTTTACATCCGTTTTGTAAAGAATGGAAATCTGAGAAGTAATACTCAGTCCCTCTTTGCTCGGAAGACTCAGTGAAAGTTCAAGATTGGTGGTTTGAACGGAAGCCCTTACCACACGGGTGGTGAAAGGATTGTAGAAAACAGCACCATGTGTGTGTACCACATCAGAGAGTTTTCCGAGTCTTTGTTTAACACCGGCCTGACCGGGTCTGATGATAGCGCATCCTTGCACAAGCAGAAAAAATAAAACTAGAGGAGCAGTGAAACTGATGCGGAAAAAAAATTGGGATGATTTCATAACGATTGTTTTTACTAAAATACAACCCATGTAAAAGCGTTAAGTTTTAAAAGTAGATGGCAAGCAGCCATTTTGTAAATTATTAACAGAAACCATCATGATTCAAACCGAAGGTAGTTAACAGTTTTGCCCGACAAAAAAATGTCGTTTAGCCGGCATATGCCTATTGGCATTGGCATTATAAAACTATTAGAGATTGTTTTACAGCAGAAGCCATGCAGGAATTTTTTTAAAAATTTCTTTCATGGAATTTTATATTTGCGAATACTATCTGACGATTGTTCTTTAAAAACGGAACCGGTTTTTACAAGGTATTCATATTGTTCAATAGCCTGCACAAGGTTACCCATACGAAGCAAAGAATTGGCGAGCATCCAGCGATTGTTGTCATCAAATTTTTCAGCTCCCGTTTTTGAAAGTACCTTTTGAAGACAGCGGGCTGCCTTACTCCATTCAGCTTGATTATAAAACTCCTTTGCACTCTTCAGGAGCCGGTCTGCCATCGAGGCATCTGAGAGAGGCTTGTCTAATTCTTTCAAACTTTTACTCTCTTGCTTGTCCTCAACAGTGGAGATTGATTCACTCGGGGAGAGTGGGCTTCCATTCACCGGCGTTTTCATTTGCGCACGGGCTGCTGCAGACTGAGGAATGTCTTGTTGCACCACATCCATTTCTGCAGTTTTTCCTGTGAAGTCAGTTTTTGGAACAGCATCTATCTCATTCTTTTTAAACATATTTTCCTCACGAGATGCTTCATATATAATATTTTCCTCGGAAAATTGTGTGACGGCTTCGCTCAGAGATTGAACCGGATTGGGTGTTTTTTTCTGAGGGGAAGGTATGGAGCCGGGCTGCTGCTCGCCTTTGTCCTCCAACGGGCTCAAGACTTCAGTCTGTGTGAATGGCACAGAATGGGGATTGATTTGCTGCCTTGACAAGTTGGCAGAAGATTGCTGCTGCATCGCCTGCTGAGCGCTTTTTTCATCCGCACGCCTGATCCAGAGCCTGGTGCTGAAAAGCACAACAAAGACGCTTGCGGCCGCAGAAACAAGGTAAAGCCATCTCCTTCTGTTATTTTTTTCGGGTGATGAAAACTTGAGAGTATTGGAGAAATCATTTTTTTGCATGGCTTCCATCCCTTCTGCATAGTCGGAGCACATTTCGCAAAACAACATATGCTTTTCTATCCGGTGCATCATGTCTTGTGTCATGCCGGAACGGACATAGGCATCCATTTGTGCATGGTCCGGGCAGGATGATATGTCATTATAGGGTTTATACATCCGCTTTTATTAACTGCAGAAGCATCCGCTTTCCATTCTGGATGTGGCTTTTCACTTTTCCGGTATCCCATCCCTTGCTTTGAGCAATTCCTGCATAGCTCTTGCCTTCCAGGAAAAACATGCGCAGCGCAGTTTGTTGTTCTTTATTCAATTGATGTAGATAATTTTCCATTTTCTGAAGAAGTAGTTCGAGCTGGTCTTCCTCGAAAGGATGCACCGAAACACTAAATTCCATATCATGGAATGAAATTTTTTTTGTTTGTTCTTTTCGCAACTGCATCAGACAATGGTTTCTTGAAAAGACATACAACCAGGGCCGGAAGTTTTCTATCTTATGTGCGCAGATGTTTTGCCATAACCTGGTAAAGATTTCCATGCAGGCATCCCGGCTGTTTTCAGTATCCTTGAGATACTTCAGGCAAACGGCAGACACAAATTGTTTATGCTGATGAAAAAGTTGGTCAAAAGCCTGGCCGGAGCCCTTGCAATATGCTTCTATAAGCGTACTATCTTCCAATTATTTTACCTGAACATGAGCAAGTTAGTTTTTTTTCATGAATTTCGTGTGGAATTTCCTCGTAGGAAACATCCTTAAGGAAAACCAATAGAAAAGCGTATGAAACGGAATCTTTTTTTCATTTGTCTGTGTGCAACACAGCTTTTGATGGCACAAACCAAAGGCACCAGGGTGCTACCCGAAAAAGCCATTGTTTATCTGAATGGCGCACAGTTGTACTACAACCAGCCCATCAATTTCCGGGAAGGAACACAGGAGTTCATTTTTGAGGGCGTGGCAGCGGGACTTGATCCCATGTCAATCAATACCTCCGGGAAAGGAAATTTTACGATCCTGGAATCAAGATTTAATGTTGTTTACCCTGACCAGGATGCGCTGCAAAAAATACCCGGAAAGTATGCCGGGAAAATAAAAGCACTGAAAGATTCTCTGGAAGAAATAACTTATCAGCTTACCGCATTGCATGACAAGAAAACGGTGCTTGAATCGGAGAAAATACTGTTGAATGGTCATCGGATCATCAAGGGCGAAACCCGCAAAGACTCGCTGAGTTTACTCAGGGATGCCATGCAGTATTACCGTGACAGGATGTATAACATCAATGCTGAATTGCTGAAGACGGCAAGAGAAAATACTGCTCTCACCCGCAGCAAAGAACGCATGAACCTGAGGTTGGCAGATTTGCAAAGATTGGAAAATGAGGTTGGTGGCAACCAGGGTGAACAGATCCTCAAGCCCCTGTACCAGGTAATTGTTAACATCAATGCGGAAGCGGCCGGTGCCGGATCTGTACAGTTTGATTATTATGTGCAGGGTGCTTTCTGGGAACCTATTTACGATGTAAAAGCAAATGCAGGTGAAGGAAAAGTAAGTATTCAGATGAATGCAAACATTACACAGAATACCGGTTTGGACTGGAAACAGATTAAGCTCACCCTGTCAACCGGCAATCCTTCGATTGGTCAGACAAAGCCCGTGATCGGACCTTATGTGCTCGATTTTCTGAGACCAATGTATGAGCATAAACGCCTGAGGGGTGCCATGGAAGGAGATGTTCCTCAGGCCATGTCGGTTGAAACACTCAAAATGCCTTCGGTAACGGGAAGCAGCACCTTTAATCCGGTGGCAGTAAACGAAGGCGCCAACAATGTTGAGTATGACATCCAGACTCCGGCGAACATCGCCTCAGATAATAAACCTCACTTGGTGAACATCAGACAGAACCAGCTTGCGGCTGAATATCGCTATTTCGGCATTCCTCTGAGCGACCAGGATGCCTTTTTAACAGCGCGTATTACCCAATGGGAAGACCTGAATCTATTACCCGGAAATGCACGCTTGTATGTGGATGGTTCATATGGAGGAACCGCTTATATCAATCCACAGGAAACAGAGGATACCCTGAGCCTGGATTTGGGCAGAGACAAAAGCCTTGTGGTAAAAAGAAAAAAGTTCACAAAGACACGCAAAACACTTACCGGTTCAAAAATTGTAACGGTTACCTGTGACATACAGGTGAGGAACACAAAAAATGGTCCTATTATTTTTGACCTGTTCGACAGGGTGCCACTTTCATCTAACAAAGAAATTGAGATTAAGACACTCGAAAAGACGGGCGGAAACATCGAAGAATCTACCGGCATCATTTCCTGGAAACTGAACATCAAGCCCAAAGAAACAGCAGTTATTAAACTGGTGTATGAAGTGAAATATCCCTCCGGAAAAAATATTCCAACACCCTGATCAGAAATCGGTATAAGTATTGAAAAGTGCGGTGCGCAAACCCAGAGAAAAAACAGTTTCGCTGTTGCGCACCCCACTTACAAAAGTGGTGTGCATAAAGTGCGACAAGAAAAACTGCAGATTATAGGCAGGATTAATCACATAGCCAAGTTCAAACAAAGTAGTTGTGGTACGCACTTTTTTACCATTGAGAAATTCGGTTGAAAAGCGTGAAGCAGAAATGTCTGAGAACAGCACATTACTCCCGGATAAATAGCCTGTGGAATCTCTTCCGGAAAGAAGCTCTGTGAACTTACACTGGGCGAAAAAATTTCCATATTGATAGGATAAAATCAGAATCCTTTCGCGGAAATTTGCTCCGGCAGGATGAGCCAGGGATTGGTTATAATGCACATAATTTTGCTGATGGTTTGCTGTGGTATAGGTGTATGCACCTGCCTGGTTCTCCTCCAGGTTCAGCATCAATCCTTTTAATCCAAACAACCTGAATATTTTCAGTCCTGCCTGCCATCCGTTTTTAGAGAATGAGCGCGAGTTTTTTTTCTTGTATTCATCCAGCAGCACCTGTCCATAGAGCAGGTATTTTTTCTTTAGACGATAATTCAGGTTAATGCCTGCAAGGGCATTGTCTGTTCCATCGAGACCATATGCCACAGCATTAAAAAAAGGCAAGGGATTAAGAATAGAGAAATTAAAAAAGGGATTTGCCGGAGAAGTTGCTCTCCAGATGATGCCATTGAATAAACCAATTTCGATGTTCTTGCCCGGGTGGAAGGTGAGATACTGAAAAGAGGCGGTTTTTTTACGAAAGGTAGGTTCGCTATTGATATTTGTTACAATTCTGCCACCGTAAATATTCATCAGACTTGCAGTGATGACTTCATATCTGAAAAATGTAGATTGGAAACTGGTTTTGATAAATGGATAGTTAAAGGCATTATCGGACAATAAAAGCGAACGGTATCCATTGCCAATGAATTGCTTTCCATGTCCGGCCTGAATAAGAAAACCTGAGACCGGCTGCCAGGTGATACTTCCTGAGGACATGGCAAAATCGAAGCCGGTATCTTTAAATGGCTTGGTGCGACCGCTACCCGGATAGACCTGACTTGATTTGATATAGCTGGAGAGGTACTTTGGTGCAAAAACCTGATTCTCTATAAACTGACTTTCAAAGGAGAATTTTTTACCAATATTGCCATACAGCCAGAAGCCCCGCGTATTGGTTTGAATTTTATTCTTTTGAGAGAAATTTCTCTGAAAAACAATGACCGGATTAACAGCAAGATGATAATCTGAAGATGAAATTTCGATCATGTTTTTTCTGAAAAGATGTCTTTCAAAAAGATTATCTGTGGTATCAAAAAAACTGAAGTAATGAAGGGACTCTTTGTAAGTATTGAATTTCACAACAGATCTTACCAATGGTTTTGACTAAAGTCCGGCCATGCCATGCTGAGATTTGATATGGTATTCTTCATGCCTGATGTTTGAGAAATACTCATAGG
>JBEICQ010000002.1:0-51549 GCA_040383885.1 Flavobacteriales bacterium
CCCTTCTGCTCTTCAAGTTGAGAATAATCTATAGACCTACCATCGATTCTTGGTGGTGTTCCTGTTTTCATTCTGCCTGTGGCAAAACCCAGGGAAACCAATTGTTCAGTAATTCCGGTTGCTGACCGCTCGCCGGTTCTTCCTCCTGAAGACTGAGTCTCCCCAACATGTATAATTCCATTTAGAAATGTACCATTGGTGAGTATCACTGTTCTTGCTTTGAACTGCAGGCCCAATCCGGTAATGATACCGGTAACCCGATTATTCTCAATCATCAGTTCACGACACATGTCCTGATAAAAATCAATGTTTGGATTTTGCTCGAGATATTGTCGCCATAGAGCTGCAAAAAGATGTCTGTCACTTTGGCAACGCGGACTCCACATGGCCGGCCCTTTGCTTCTGTTTAGCATTCTAAATTGAACCGCAGACAGGTCGCTGATGATGCCGCTGTAACCCCCTAATGCATCTATCTCTCTTACAATCTGCCCTTTGGCTATTCCTCCCATGGCTGGATTGCAACTCATCTGTGCGATGGTTTGCATGTTCATGGTCACAAGTAGCACCTTGCAACCCATATTGGCAGCAGCCATTGCAGCTTCGCATCCTGCATGTCCTGCTCCAACAACTATTACATCATATCTATCATCCATTGTGTTAAGTCTACAAAAATTGTGTTTTTTCGCACATCATTTCGAAATGGAATTACTAAAAGCCTGTCCCGTTTGTAAAAAGACTGAAAACAAACCGTATCTGACCGTTGAGGATTACCTTGTTAGTCGTGAGCATTTTGCCTTATCAGAGTGCAGCTCATGCGGTTTTGTTTTTACCTCACCAAGGCCCGCTGATCATCAGATTGGCAAATATTATCAGAGCAGCGAATATGTATCACACAACGATACCGGCAAAGGGTTGATTCATTTTCTTTATCAGCGAGTGAAATCCATTACGCTAAGGCAGAAGTATCAATTGATACTTTCCCTGGTCGCTAAGAATACCCTCTCTCTATTGGATTATGGATGCGGCACCGGAAGCTTTGCCTCGTATGTTGCCGGCAAGGGTCACCCTGTAAGCGGACTTGAGCCTGATGAGGGAGCAAGACATATAGCAAGGGGTAGAATAAAGTCTGTATACGGCTCCCTGTCGGAGATTCCTTCAGACGAATCGTATTCGGTCATCAGTCTTTGGCATGTATTGGAACATGTTCACTTACTGGATGAGACACTTTCTCTGCTCGTGAAGAGGCTGGGGGAGGGGGGCATTATGATTATTGCTTTGCCCAACAGGCTTTCCCATGATGCTGTAAGCCTGGGTAAGTGGTGGGCCGCCTATGATGTACCCCGACACTTGTATCACTTTAGTCAAAAAGATATCTGTGCATTACTTGAGCAGCATGGCATGAAGTCCATTGGTGCAAAACCGATGTGGTTTGATGCCTTTTATGTGGGTATGCTGAGTTATCGGAACAAAGGAGCATCGCTTCCTGTCTTGCGGGGGTTCTACCTGGGTTTAATCAGCAATCTGCGGGCACTGTTTACTGGAAAGTGCAGCAGCATGATTTACATTTTTAAGAAGAACTGAGAGGGAGGCATCCCTGCTTATCCGGTTTCCAGCTAAAAGATCTTGGCGGAATGTTTGCGCGAAGGACGACTTTTATTTACCGCAAATTTTTCATCAGGGCACATACTTGCCGTACAAAAAATTAGATCTCCAACATTGCCTGCCAGCAGCCACTCTTTGATTCAGTCAAAATTGATTTGGTTCTAAACCCGGCTATTTCGTATAATCGCATGCGAAACATGATGAATAAACAACAGATAATTTTAATAATTGCCCTTGGCCTTGGAATGCGCTTGGGTGCACAAAACATTGCAGCTGGAGAAAACCTCATCATTGAAGGCGTTCCCTCGGTTCCTAAAAAATTGGCTTCGGAACTGAATCTGTACACTAATTCAAGAAGTGCAAGCTTTGCGGACTTTCATCCGGTAAATCGGGAGGTGCTCATTTCCACCCGTTTTGGAAACACGGCACAGTTGCATGTGGTAAAGCAAGCATTAGGAATGAGAAAACAACTCACTTTTTTTGAAGAGCCTGTGGGTACTGCCAGTTTTCAACCTACCGAAGGAAAGTATTTTGTTTTCAGCCGGGATGCAGGCGGAAATGAGTTTGGTCAATTGTACCGATATGATATGCCGGACGGACGCATCTCGCTACTCACAGATGGGGGGCGTTCCCAGAATGGTGGCATCGTTTGGAGTAACAAAGGCGATCGTTTTTTGTATGCAAGCACCAGGCGAAATGGTGCAGACAGAGATATCTACCTGATGGATCCTGATAATCCTGCATCAGAAAAACTGCTGGCTCAAAACAATGGTGGAGGATGGGGCGCCGAGAGTTGGTCGCCTGATGACAAGCGATTTATCATGGGAGAAAGCATTTCGGTAAATGAGAGCCGTCTTTGGATGGTGGATGCTGTTACAGGAGAGAAAAAACGACTGTCGCCTGAAACCAAAGAGCAGGCAGTTTTTGGGGATGCCAGGTTTTCTGCAGATGGAAAATCCATCTACCTTCTGACCGATTTGAATAGTGAGTTTTTGGTTTTGGCAAAAATGAATTTATCAAATGGAAAAATAAATATAATTACTTCGAAGATCCCATGGGATGTGAGCGATTATGACATTTCTCCTGATGGAAGCAAACTGGTTTTTGTAAGCAACGAAGCCGGCTTAAGTAAAATGTATCTACTCGATACCTCCACCGATTCTTACAGCCCGGTGAGTGAAATTCCGGAAGGTCTTATTGGCAGCATCAAATGGCACAATAACAACAGAGACATTGCCATCACCCACAGCCATGCAAGATCCACTGCAGATGTGTATCTTTTTTCTGTGCCAGATCGAAAGCTTGAACGCTGGACAGAGAGTGAGTTAGGGGGACTGAATCCGACTTCGCTCAGTCCGGCAGAACTGATTCGCTGGAAAAGTTTTGATAATCAGGAAATCAGCGGATTTTATTACAAACCCTCAGAAAAGTTTAAGGGCAAGCATCCGGTCATCATCATGATACACGGAGGTCCGGAGGGGCAGAGTTTCCCGGGGTTTCAGGGCAGAAACAATTACTACCTGAACGAATTGGGTATTGCTTTGATTTATCCCAATGTGAGGGGGAGTACCGGTTACGGAAAATCATTTGTGAAAATGGACAATGGCTATCTGCGTGAAAATTCAGTAAAAGACATTGGCGCCCTGCTCGATTGGATTGCCGGTCAACCTGAACTGGATGCAACAAGGGTGATGACCATGGGAGGAAGCTACGGGGGATACATGGCATTGGCCTGTGCAACATTTTATAGCGACCGCATTCGCTGTTCAAACGATATCGTGGGCATCTCCAATTTCAACACCTTTTTAAAGAATACAGAGAGCTATAGGAGGGATTTAAGAAGGGTAGAGTATGGTGATGAGCAGGATGCGAAAATGGCCGCCTTTCTGGAAAAAATTTCACCTCTAAACAATGTTGATAAAATTAAAATTCCCATGTTCATCGTGCAGGGTGGGAACGATCCGAGGGTGCCCAGAACAGAGGCAACCCAAATGGTAGAAGCCCTGAAAAAAAACAATATTCCTGTCTGGTATCTCGAGGCAAAAGACGAAGGACATGGGTTCCGTAAAAAGAACAATGCCGATTATCAGTTCTATTCCACCATATTGTTTGTGAAAAAATACCTGCTTGGAATAGAGTAAAACCCAATTGGATTGGGTGATGACCCGCAATGATTTGCGGGAGGGATATCACAGTTGAAAACGCATTTGCCATACTCCCAGGAGGGCTTCCCGGAAAATATGAGAACTCATCTTTGAGGTTCCTTCTTTCCTGTCAATAAAGGTAATGGGCACTTCGCTGGCTTTGAATCCTGCTTTAATTGCACGATACTTCATTTCAATCTGAAAAGCATAACCCACAAATCGAATTTGATCGAGGGCAATTCCCTCGAGCACACGCCTGGAGTAACACTTAAATCCTGCTGTGGTATCACGGATGGGAATCCAAAGAATGAGGCGTACATACACACTGGCAAAATAACTCATGAGAATTCTCCCAAGAGGCCAATTGCTCACTTTGCCTCCTTTTACATATCTCGACCCAATAGAGAAATCGTATCCTTTGCCATGAACAGCTTCATAGAGCCTGGGTAAGTCTTCGGGATTGTGCGAAAAATCGGCATCCATCTCAAAAATGTAATCGTATCCTTTCCGAAGCGCATATTTAAACCCGTGTATGTAGGCTGTTCCAAGTCCGGCTTTTCCACTACGCTCCTCAAGATAGAGACCCGGAAATTCTTTTTGAAGGTCCTTCACAATGCGGGCTGTGCCATCCGGAGATCCATCATCTACAATGAGGATATCAAAAGTAACGGACAATGAAAAAACCTTTCGAACAATCTTTTCGATGTTCTCTTTTTCATTGTAAGTGGGTATAATGACAAGCTTATTGTCCAATTTGGTCACATTTTTGTGGTTAAAAGTAGTCACCTTTACAATATGAAACGATTCAGATGCTTTTTTTCTTACACGATCTGGCTATCTATTTTGTTTTTTTATGAAGCATCGGGTGGTGTGAATACCTCTTCCTCAGATTGCAAGCGCACTGGAAAAGCCAGTTATTACTCCAACAAGTTCAAAGGAAGAAGAACCGGTAGTGGACAAAAATACCACCCTGATAGCCTTACTTGTGCACACCACAATCTGCCTTTTGGAACCTTGATTGAGGTAACGAATACAACCAATGGCAAGACGGTGAGGGTGAGAGTGAACGACAGGCTTGGGCGCAGATCAAAAAGAATTGTAGACCTCAGTATGGCAGCCGCCCGACAGTTGGAGATGATTCATCAGGGGGTCATTCCTTGCAAGATTATGTGCATCGAAAACCCCTGAGGGATTGATGATCCGCAATAGGATTTGAAGGAGGCAGGATTTTTGTGGAAAAGAATGTGGTATTTTTGTATAGAAATGAAAGCGCTCTTCACCCTTTGCTTTGTTCTTTTATGGAGCTTGTCCTCCCTCGCCCAAAACAAAACTGATGCACAGGGTCGTAAACAGGGGGGTTGGAGCAAAACATTTCCTGGCGGAAAAACCCGTTACTCCGGATTTTTTATTGACGATAGCCCCGTAGGAACCTTTCTTTATTATCACGAAAATGGCAAGCTAAAAGCCAAAAACTATTTTTTTGACAAAGGAAAAAAAGCAAAGGCTGAATTATTCAACGCAAAAGGTGAAAAAGAAGCCGATGGATTGTATGTAGACAAATTAAAAGACAGCGTGTGGAATTATTACAATTCTCAGGGAAAGCTTATTTTGATTGAATCTTATCAACTTGGGAAGAAGCATGGGGTGTTCAGGGTGTTCTCTCCTGATGGTTCAAAAACAGAGGAAATCATTAGCTGGATGAACAATGAAAAGCATGGAGCATGGACACAATATTATCCGGATGGCAGCAAAAGAATTGAGGCCCATTACCTTCATGGTGAGTTAGACTCGGTGTTTAAGCTGTATTTTCAGGGGGGAAAGATAAAGATGGAGGGAAGATATAAAAATGCCGGAAAAGTGGGAGAGTGGCTGGAGTACAACAGCGATGGATCATTGCGACTTCAGGAAATTTATAAAAACGGCAAACACCTGAGAACAACGCTATTGAATGGTGTGTTTAAGAATTATTATCCCAATGGTTTTATCGAAAGTGAATACCAATACCGAAATGGAAAGAAGAATGGGCCTTTCACAGAATACCACAACACAGGAAGAAAAGTAAAAAGAATGCGCACAAGCACGGAAGGTGAGCAGGAAATGTATGAAGAAGAAGAGGGGATTGTGATTAAAAGAAAAGGGGTATTCAAAGACGACCTGCCGGTGGGAATCATTGAATCCTTCGACGAAAAAGGGAAAGTCATTAAACAATAACAAACATTCTGTATCTCAATTGTATGAAAGGAGAAAAAGTTCTGGTAGCCATGAGCGGCGGCATCGATAGTTCGGTGGCAGCTTTGCTATTGCATGAACAGGGCTATGAAGTAATTGGTATTACCATGAAAACCTGGGATTATGCCACATCAGGAGGGAGCAACAAAGAAACCGGCTGTTGCAGCCTGGATTCTATCAATGATGCGCGCAACCTGGCAGTGGACAGGGGCTTTCCTCATTACATCCTTGACATCCGAGACGAGTTTGGGACTTTTATCATCGACAATTTTGTAGAAGAGTACCTTGCCGGCAGAACTCCTAATCCATGTGTATTATGCAATACCCACATCAAATGGGAAGCCCTGCTCAAGCGTGCCGACATGCTTGGTTGTAAATACATTGCCACGGGTCATTATGCACGCATACGAAATGAAAATGGACGCTATGTCATTTCCAGAGGCCGCGACACCAACAAAGACCAAAGCTATGTGCTTTGGGGATTAAGGCAAGAGGTTTTGTCGCGTACCCTGCTTCCTCTGGGCTCTTTCACCAAGCCGGAGATAAGAACCATGGCAGCAGAGAGAGGTTATCAGGCGCTGGCGAACAAAAGCGAGAGTTACGAAATTTGCTTTGTGCCCGACAACGACTACAGGGGATTTTTAAAACGAAAAGTAGAAGGTCTTGAGGAAAAAGTTGGAGGCGGCAATTTCGTCCTCAAAGATGGTCGTATTGTGGGTACCCACAAGGGCTATCCTTTTTACACCATCGGACAAAGAAAAGGCCTGGAGATTGCCCTGGGTCAACCCATGTTTGTTACCGCCATTCAGCCTGAAACAAACACGGTGGTATTAGGAACAAAAGAAGACCTTGAAGAGCAGTCGATGGAGGTGGTGAGTCCTAACTTCATCAAATATGAAGGCCTTACAAAAGATGAAGAATGGCTGGTTCGCGTCCGCTATAAAGATGCAGGAACCATGGCCACCGTAAGGGCCTCCGGAAAAGATGTACAGGTATTTTTTCATCATGCAGTTAGCGGCATTGCTCCGGGGCAATCCGCGGTTTTCTACGAAGGCGAAGACCTGGTAGGAGGCGGTTTTATCAGAAGGAAAAAACATGTTCCGGTTACCTAAACTTACTCTTTCCGCTTTGGGGCTGATGGTAGCCACTGCACTCTCTTTTTCCGGGTGCGAGAAGGACCCCGTTTCTCCCCCGGTAAAGGCTTTTACAGGCATGACCTATGCGCCCCTTCATCAGGGGAAATTTGCTGTTTACAGAATAGACTCTTTGGTGAGAAATGATTTTACGGGTACTGTCGACTCATTTGTTTATTACCTCAAGGAAGTGATGTACCTGGATGAAAACAACCCGGTTTCGGGTGAAACCCGGTTTCGTTTGGAGCGATCCTATTCCTCTGCTCCCGATTCGTTTCCTTTCACAAGACGATGGTCTGGATTTAGAGATGGAGGCACATTGGTCATCAATGAAGAAAATATCCCGGTTATTAAGTTAAACTTCCCCCTGACTCAAGGGAAAAAATGGGATGGAAACGCAAGGAATACCCGGGGCTCTAAAATTTTTACCTGCCTCAAGCTCCATGAAAGCCTCTTGTTGGGCAATCTGCGAATGGACTCCACTGCATGGATCCTCCAACAGGCAGATTCCAATCTGATAGAATTGAATTATGAACGGGAAATCTACAGTACCGCCTGTGGATTGACCAAAAGAGAGGTCTTTAAATTACAAGACACCAAAACATCTTTGGATGTTTCTGTCCCCTTGAGAATGCGTGCAAACAAGGGATATACGCTTACCCAAACCCTTATCCAATTCGGAAAACCATGAGAAAAAAGATTTATTTGCTATTCCTTCTCACCTCCTTGCTTTATCAAAAGCAACAGGCCCAACCCATGCTTGGCTCTAATCTTTACGAGATCTGCTTTACCGATAAAAACAATTCTCCTTACAGTGTGCAAAATCCTGAGGTTTTTTTGTCTGCAAGGGCCTTGTCGCGAAGAACCCTTCATGGAATTCCTGTAAGTGCTCAGGATTTTCCTGTAAACCCCACTTATGTGCAGGGCGTGTTGCAAACAGGGGCTGTGATCAAGGGAAAAAGCCGTTGGCGAAACAGTGTACTTGTATTGATTACAGATTCCTCCCAACGCAATGCCATTTTGCAATTGCCTTATGTGAATAGCCTGGGAGCGCTTAACCGATTGGCTGCTGCAAATGATACTTTAAAATTCAGGAACGATGTTGCAAATCCGGCTTTTCTCAGTCGAAACCAAAGCATCACAAACCAGCCATTTGATTATGGAATTGCTTCTGCGCAAATCAACCAGATTGCCGGAGAAGGTTTACACCAACAAGGTTACCTTGGGCAAGGCATGGTGATAGCGGTATTTGATGCCGGTTTTCCGGGGGTAAATACCCTGCCGGTGTTTGACAGTTTGCGCTCCCAGAATCGGCTTTTAGGCACCTGGGATTTTGCCGGCATGAGCAACCAGGTTTTTTCTTTTCATCCCCATGGCACAAATACCCTGAGTTGCATGGCAGCCAACTTGCCCGGTATCATGATTGGCACTGCCCCCAGAGCTTCTTATTATCTTTTCAGAACAGAGGTGGCCGAAACAGAAAACCCTGTAGAAGAATATTACTGGGTGGAAGCAGCAGAAGCAGCAGACAGTTTGGGAGCAGATATCATTTCATCATCCCTTGGCTACACCACATACGACCGAAATGAACAAAGTTATTCTACGCAAGACATGAACGGCTATACAGCAATTTGCACAAATGGTGCAGATATCGCCGTATCCAAAGGGATGCTGGTGGTAAACTCCGCCGGTAATTCTGGTGCCTCTTCCTGGAGGATTATTTCGGCACCGGCTGATGGCGACAGTGTATTTACAATCGGCGCGGTGAACAGAGAAGGTATCCGTGCAGGATTTTCTTCAAGAGGACCAACCGCAGACCTTCGGATCAAACCCGATGTATGCGCTTTGGGAGAAGGAGCAGCCATCTCCCTCAGTGGGGGAGGAACCGGATATGCCAATGGCACCTCCTTTTCATGTCCGATTATTGCGGGAATGAGCGCCTGTTTGTGGCAAGCCCTACCCAATCTTCATCCCACAGAGTTGATGACCCGCATCAGACTAACAGCGTCATTGTCCAACACCCCTGATACTTATTACGGCTGGGGCATTCCAAATTTTTCGCTGGCTCTGACGGGCATCAATGAATTGTCGAAAAATGCCATTCCCGGCAAACCGATTTTGTTTCCCAACCCGGTTGGTCAAAGTGAATTAAAGTTTTTATGGTTAAGCCGAGACAGCCAAACCATTCGAATCAGGGTTTTTGATGCAGGAGGAAGAGAAGTAATAAACACCGAGGCATACATACCTACCGGAAGTTATCAGGACCATGTTGTACCGGGTTTCTCATCCCTTTCTCAGGGTGCGTATGTGGTGCATCTGCAATCCCGCGGAACAACTTATGTTAGCGGAGTAATTCGGTAAAACAGGCACTTTCTTTTCTTGTGAAAACAGTAGACTCCATCAGGGCAGTGATGGCTCTGTTGGGCTTTGCATTTTATGCTCACCACTTCTTTTTAAAATCTCCCCTGGAAAAATATTTTTCAATGAAACAATAGCACAAGATGAAAAAGTAACGGCTTCCCATTTCTCTTATTTTTAGTTTGGAAACACCGTGCTTCCTGTTGGTCCAGGAGTTTGGTAATACCGTGTAAGAATATCCCCTGATAATTGCTTTTAGAGGCAGTTCTACCGTGAGGTTAAAGTGGGGGGACAAAAAGGGTTTGATGCCTTCAATGGTATGTCGTTTATACAGTTTAAATGCATTTGTGGTATCGTTGTATTTGATGTTCATCATCAAACGGATAATCTGATTGGCAATTCGGTTGATGATTTTTTTTACCCTGGGATAATCTATCGTTCTTCCCCCTTTGATAAATCTGCTTCCAAAAACACAATCATAATTGCCTTCCAGCATGGTTTGATAAAATTTGATCAAATCTTCTGGAGAATCCGATAAATCTGCCATCACCACCGCTACACAATCTCCTGTGAACCGCTCCAGTCCGTAACGAACAGCATATCCGAATCCGTTGGGACCAAGGTTTGTTTCAAACTTCAGGGATGGATAGCGTTCAGAAAGTTTCTTTAAAACGGAAAGCGTATTGTCCTTTGAGTTGTCGTTGACCACGAATATCTCATGTGCAATTTTTTTCTCCTCAAGGGCAGCAATCAGTTCTGAAACTGTTTTTTCTATTGATTCCTCTTCATTGTAGGCAGGAATAACCACGCTCAGCTTCATGCTTTTCTGCTGATAAGCCCCTCGTGAATTTGTTCGAGGATGTCATTGATGCCGTACTTATGTTCCCAGCCCGGGTAGTGTTCCTTGAATTTTCTTACATCGCTGATCCACCAAATATGATCACCAATTCTGTTGTCCTGGGCATAAGTGTAATTCATTTTATTTCCGGTGATGGCCTCACACAGGGTGATGGCTTCTTTCATCGAACAATTGGAGAACCTTCCTCCACCTGCATTATACACTTCGCCAAAACGGGGTTGCTGATAAAAATGCCAGAACATGTTCACCAGGTCGTAGCTATGGATATTGTCGCGTACCTGTTTTCCTTTGTATCCAAAAATGGTGTATTGATCCCCGGTGATTGCGCATTTCATCAGGTATGCTAAAAATCCGTGCAGCTGGGTGCCCGAATGGTTTGGTCCAGTGAGACATCCTCCCCTGAAAATACCCGATTTCATACCAAAATACCGGCCATATTCCTGAACCAAAACATCTGCCGCTACTTTGGATGCCCCAAAAAGAGAGTGTTTGGTTTGGTCTATGCTCATTTTTTCATCAATTCCTTCTTTAAAATAGGGGTGAGACTCCTCTATTTCCCATCGGTTTTCAAGCTCAACAAGGGGTAAAAAATTAGGAGTGTCACCGTATACCTTGTTAGTGGAAGTGAAGATAAAAGTGGCTTCCGGACAATGTTTTCTTGTCATCTCAAGAAGATTCAGCGTGCCGTTGGCATTCACGGAAAAATCGGTGATGGGCTCACTGGCAGCCCAATCGTGACTGGGTTGCGCTGCCGTGTGAATAATGAGCTTGATATCTGAGCCATATGCTGAAAATACTTTCTCCAATGCCTTTTCATCTCTGATGTCGGCGCTATGGTGCTTGAAGTTGGGAATGCGTTCGCTTAGCTTTTTTGTATTCCATTCGGTGGATGCATTGTCTCCGAAAAAATAGGCCCGCATGTTGTTATCAATCCCTATTATCATGTCAAACTTGTCGGAAAAAAACATCACCGCTTCGCTTCCTATCAAGCCTGATGAACCTGTAATTAGGCAAATGTTACTCATGTGTTTGTTGTTTTTTTAAGCATTAAAAGAATCTCTGTCCATCTCCTTCAAAGCGGGAATAAGACAGCTGTATCTGTTTGTTGTGTTTGATTCTGTATGTTTATAATCTGTCGTGCTCATCCTGTTTTTCTCAGTGTTTCTTTACTCGTGCAGGATGGTTTTTAATTGTTTTTCGTTTTTTCCTATCCAGTCAAAGATGTCTGAAAACACATCTTCCACCGATTTCTCTGGCCGCCAGCCTGTACTTTCGCTTAGATTGGAATGATCTGTAATAAACATCCTGAGGTCAGCCGGTCGGTTTGCTTGCTCACGGGCGATGGTAATTTTATTTCCTGTAATTTTCTCACAGATAGCCGTCATCTCCAAAAGAGATGCGCTGTTTTGGAGTCCCCCACCTGCATTGTATATCTTGTTTTGAAAACGGGCGATGTCATGTATCTGCAAATCAACAAGAGAAACCAGGTCGTCAACATGTAAAATATCGCGCACTTGTTTTCCTGTTCCTCCGTAGCCAATGTATTTGAGCGGGCTTTTCCAATAATGTCTTGCCATCCAGAGCGTAACCACGCCCTGATCGGTTTTTCCCATTTGTCTGGGTCCTGCAATGACACCAAACCTGGTGATGGCTGCCTCCAGTTTATAAAACTCAGCATATTCCTGGATGAGTAATTCTGATGCAAGCTTGGTGGTTCCATAGAAAGATCGGGGGCCTGACAGGCTGAGTTCTTCAGAAATTCCGCGCTCAGAAATTCCGTGCTCTTTTTGGTCCGCAGAAAAAGAGAATCTTGTTTCTTCTTCTATAAATCCTGCTTTTTCTATTCTTTCTATGGGATATACCCTGCTTGTTGAAAGGAAGATAAGTCTGGCCTTGTGCTTTAAACAGGCATTGAAACAATGAATAGATCCGCTTAGGTTGTTGTTGATGATGTAGGTGGGATTACTGTCTAATCCTGCCATCACAGAAGGTTCTGCTGAGGCTTCGATGAGTACATCAAATCCGCCAACGGCATCAATGTCTTCCGGGCTTCTGATGTCCCCATGATAAAAATGGATACCCGCTGCTTTCAACTCAGAGAGATTCAATTCCGAGCCTCTTCGCTTGAGGTTGTCGAGTGCAATGATGTGATAGGAAGGGTACTTTTGCTTGAGCTGGAGGCAAAGCGCAGAGCCTACAAATCCGGCTCCGCCGGTAACGAGGATTTTCATATGGCGGAAGGAGGCGTATCGTTTGGCAGGATGATTTCCTTGTGCCTTTGGGCGATTTGTAATGCAGGGATGCTCATATTCAAACTTTTTGTTGAGATGCCCCAAAATGGATTGTATCGATTTTTCGGGGCTCCAAAAGTACGAAGAAGTGGTGGTTCGTCAAGCAGCGCCATGGGTTTAAAATGGATTTCAATAGACTAACCCGTTCTCCTTTGGGCAGGGTCTGCTCCCATAAAGGGATGAACTTGCCGGATGCTACTTCACCGGGTCAGGAAATCCATCCCCTAATCATCCTGCAAGGCTTTGGAATAAATACCAAACAGCTTTTCAGAAAATACCTTGGGGGCATGATATTTATTGATACGATCGAGGGCCTTGCTGCCTTTCTGTTCGATGAGTGAACGGTTTTCGGCCATGCTTTTCAAAGCCTTGTAAACCCCTTCTTCCACTTGTTGTGAGATGCTATCATAACCGTGCGTAGAAACAGCTGCGGTACCATTTGAATCCTGAGGAATATCAATGACAAAACCGCATTCATTGTTGTTGATTTCAGGAAATGCCCTTATGTTGGTGGTAATTACCGGTGTAGCGCAAGACTGTGCTTCGAGCACTACATAGCCAAATGTTTCCTGGGTGGATGGAATAAGGAGCACATGGTTTTTCTTCATGATCTCAAATACCTCGGTGTTGTCCTTGATTGGAAAATACCTGCAAAATGGGGATTCACTGAGTATTTTTTTCCATTTTTCTTCATCCTCTTTAGCGGTAAAAGTAATGAGGGAGTCTGCCAGAATTTTGGAAACAACGGTAAATTCTATGCGGCATCCTTCGCGGTGGAGCCTCTCTACGGCCCTGAAAACTTCTCTCCCCCCTTTGCTGAAGAAATAATGTCCGACCAGCAATACTTTTAATGTTTCGTCACTGAGGTTTTTGTCAAAGGAATCTACCATGGCTTGCTGCGGAGGCAATACCACTTCCATTTTGTGATGGATTTCTTGGACAAAATCAGGATATGATTCTTGGAGAAAATCAAGATAAAAGCGATAGTTGAAATCGGAAAAGGGAATGATTTTTTTACAA
This sequence comes from Flavobacteriales bacterium, assembly GCA_040383885.1. Classification (GTDB taxonomy): domain Bacteria; phylum Bacteroidota; class Bacteroidia; order UBA4408; family UBA4408; genus JBEICQ01. The sequence continues at coordinate 13,637 of JBEICQ010000002.1, forward strand.
GCACGCCCGGCAATCTTCTCAAGGGCCTGCAGGGTGTGTTTTTTATCTGTTCCGTACCGCGGAAGAAAAGTTTCAAAACTGCTTACCCAGGGCTTATTACCCATGTTAACGCCATTAAAAAAATGATATACATCTGCTTTTCCAATAGAAAACCGATCATCAAAAGTATTGTGATACCAGAGCTTTGTCCGGTAATACATTTTAAAATGCAGGTGGTCCAGAATTTTAAAAATATCTGTTACCCTTGTGTGTGTAAACGCCGGATGGCGGGTACTTAATATGTTCCTTACTTCGGGATATCCCTGGTGGACAAATCCAATCTTCATGATACTTCTACTTCGGCAAATGTAAGCTACTTTGCAATGTAATGATTATTTTATTTACCGCCCTGATGGATGCTTGTAAAGACATTGCTCTTGGGGTTTTGCCCTTACCAGGCTCGTTATTTATAGAGCGGGTAGATTGGAGATTTTTCCATCCTGTTATTTCCTGCCGGCTATTTTTATTTTTTGCTTATCATTGACATGAATGAAGCACTATGGACATGGTTTATGGACATGGTGTTTGCAACATAAAAGCTTATGGGTAATTTTTTTACCATAGATATTCATACGCATATATTGCCCGAACACATTCCTGATTTTGGAAGGATGTTTGGCTATGGGGGGTTCATAAGGCTTGATCACCTGACCAGAAAGGAAGGTATGCCCTGTTGTGCCAATATGATGATAGATGACCGGTTTTTTCGGACCATTGAGGACAATTGCTGGGATCCTGATGTACGCATCTCAGATTGTAAGCGACATCGGGTGGACCTACAGGTATTATCAACCGTTCCGGTGATGTTCAGTTATTGGGCCAAGCCTGAGGATTGCCTGCAAATATGCCGCTTCTTAAATGACCACCTTGCCGGAATTGTAAACAAGTACCCCGGGCGTTTTGAAGGTCTTGGAACCTTGCCGATGCAGGCGCCATCGCTCGCGGTGAAGGAGCTTGAAAGGTGTAAATCCATTGGATTGAGGGGCATACAAATCGGCTCTAATATTGAGGGAAAAAATTTAAGTGATGAGTCATTGATGGACGTTTATGCCGCCTGCGAACAACTGGATCTATGTGTGTTTGTGCATCCCTGGAACATGATGGGGCAGGAGCGTATGCAAAAGTATTGGCTTCCCTGGCTTGTGGGCATGCCTGCCGAAAGCAGCCTTGCGATCTGTTCCATGATTTTTGGAGGGGTTTTTGAAAAATTTCCACGATTGCGCGTTGCCTTTGCTCATGGCGGAGGCTCCTTTCCTTTTACATTGGGAAGGATTCAACATGGGTTTGATTGCAGACCCGACCTGGTGGCCATTGACAATCCCATTGCGCCAACAAAGTATGTAGGAAAATTCTGGCTAGATTCTCTTGTACATGATCCAAGGGCGCTCTCTTATCTGGTTGATCTTTTTGGCGAACATAAAATATGCCTCGGAAGCGATTATCCCTTTCCATTGGGCGAGGATCGTCCGGGAGAATTAATCAGGCAATCCAAATTATCTGATGAGGCAAAAGAATGGATGTTAGGTAAATCTGCCCTGCAATGGCTGGGATTACATTTGCCTAACTGATTGGTACGGGGCGAAAATTATACCGTTTTTATCCGTGCCATTAACTCGTCCCTGTGAGAAGCCCCAATGGGAATTAGCGTATTCTGTTTTTCAATGATCAATTCATTTCCGTTGATGCTGGAAATTTTATCGATTCTGACAAGATAGGAACGATGAACACGAATAAAAGAAGGGCCACTCAACTTGCTTTCGATGTCTTTCATGGTTGTGTGAATCACATAATCCTTGTTCTCTGTGCATACTTTAACATAATCTTTAAGGGCTTCCACGAACAATATTTCACTCGTCTTTACTTTGTCGAGACGGGCATGCGATTTCAAAAACAAAACGCCATTTTCATCTTTGTTTTCAATGAGAGAATAAAGCAGGTCTCTTTCTTTTTTAACAGCCAGATCACTGGAGTGCTTATGGATGGCCATTTCAATTGTTGTGTGTAAATCAATCTCTTTAAAGGGCTTGATAATATATCCGTAGGGCTCTGTTACTTTGGCCTTGGACAGCGTGCTTTTGTCTGCATAAGCAGTTAAAAAAACAACAGGGATATCCATACTTTTCTTTATGATTTCTGCTGTTTCTATGCCGGAGGCATCGCCTTTGAGCATGATATCCATAAGTATCAAGTCCGGTTTTTTCTCTCTGGCTGCCAAGAGGGCCTGTTCAGAGGTTGAACAGATGTCTACCACCTGATAGCCTTGCTTCTTTAGGCTTTGTTGAATGTCTTTGGCAACAATACCTTCGTCTTCAACAATCAGAATATTATAAGTTGACATGTTTTTATTTTTTATGGTGGTGAAATCTGATCGTAAAAAGGGTTCCGGCATCTCCGTTGGAATGCATACTTATTTCTCCTTCAAGTTGACCGGTAAGCGCCATGATTAATTGCATTCCTAATGAGTTGGTGTCCTGGTAATTGATATCTCCGGGGAAACCCTTGCCATTATCACCCACTTTCAAAGTTATTAATTCTTTTTCCTTTCGAAAAGAAATCTGCAGTTTGGGATTCTCAACCGAGGCAAAAGCATGTTTAAATGCATTGGATACCATTTCGTTAATGATCAATCCGCATGGAATAGAATAATCCAGGTCGAGCATCAGGTCTTCCAGGTCAAATTCAATTTCGGTTTTGCCTTTCTGCAGAGTGGCGCTTTGTGAAAGATTGTTTACAAGCATACGGATATACTCTCCGGTATTCAGTGCAGAAATATCGTTATGCTGGTATAGGTATTCGTGTATGAGTGCCATCGAGGAAATCCGGTTTTGTATTTCGCGGAGAATCTCAATTGCCTTCTCATCATCCATGTATTGTGTCTGAAGATTAAGGATTGAATAAATTACCTGTAGGTTGTTTTTCACCCTATGATGCACTTCTTTGAGAAGAATTTCCTTTTCGAGAAGAGATTTACGGATATCTTCTTCTATGTTTTTCTTTTCGGTAATGTCGTGTATGATATAAGATATTTCCTCAGTTTTACGACCAGGGATAATAATTGGATCTAGATAACCTTCTATCCATACATGCGCATTATTCCATAAATGAATTTTGTGTTCGAACCTTTTCTTTGCTCCCTGTAAGGCTTCATTGTGCAGGGATAAGAAATACCGCTTCTGGCTCTCGCCCATCATTTTGGTGAAAATATCAGCTCTGGTCTTGTTTGCAATAGGATATTTTCCGGTAATCTTTTCAAATGCATTGGCAAAATTCTGATTAAACGCAGTTATCAATAGACGACTGTTGATAGTTACCATTGCCTGGGAGGAGCTATTAAAGATAGCTCTCAATTTGGCGGATTGTTCGGTAAGTTTTTCCTGTGCAATTTTCTTTTCTGTAAAATCATCAAAGAAAATAAGAAAATAGTCGGGGTTGTTTTTTGCATCAAGAACAACCTGAACCGATTCATTGCCATAGCGTATTTTTCCACTTGCTGTGATTAAGCGCAGCTCCCTGTTGCTTCTTGTTATAGAGAGATTGAGCAGATTACGGTTTATCTGTATGGTGGCATCTCTGTCTTCAGGATGTGTAAATTCGAGGATGTTTTTTGATTCTAATTCAGAGATATTAAACTCCAATATTTCTGACATTCGCCGGTTAGCCTGTGTTATCTTTCCGAAAACATCAACAGTCAGCATACCCAGGTAATCCTGATTAAAAACAGCTTTGTATCGTTGTTCATTAAGCAAAGATTTTTCTTCAATCAGCTTGTTTTCTGAAACATTTTTAAACAGACCAAGGATCTTGTTAGCATGGCTTGGGATTGAATCTTGAATAAAAAAGCCTTCTGCTATTAAAATCCGTCCGTTGCTTTTTACAAATGGAATTTCTATTTGATCTGGCTTTTTCTCTGTTGATAAAGTAAGTTTTTTTTTCTCGTAAAGATGATAGTAATCAGGGTGTATAAAATCCCGTGCATAAAGGGTATTGATAATCTCTTGCTGGTATCCGAGTTCTTCAAGCCATGCCCTGTTGGCATATGTTAATTTCCCGTTATTGTTTGTCACAAAAACCAGGTCACTGGTTTTTTGCAAAACTGTCATTAAAAAATCTTCCATCATGAATCTCCTGAAAGGCGGTAATACTATTTATTGGGTTCTTTTTCGGGAAAGGAAATATTGTTTCCATTAATTCTTACTTCCTGATCATTTTGGTATTCAATGGTATAAAGTAAGGTTCCGTCTGTATCATATTTCCTCCATTTCCCATCTTTCTGTCCCATGATAAATTTTCCTTCCTGCATAACCCGTCCATTGTCATAATAAATCAGATGCTTTCCATTTTCAAGATTCTCAATAAATTCTCCTTTATATGCTGTTTTACCATTGTTGTAAAACCATTTCCATTCTCCTGTTCTTTGTCCGGCTTTGTAGTTCCCTTCCTGTCTTTCATCACCATCTTCCAGAAACCAGAATCCTTCTTTTTCCCCTTCTACATACATGCCCCTGGTAATCACCTTGCCTGAATCGGAATACTCCCTCATCTCTCCTTCCTGTAAGCCATTAATGAATGATTCTTCCCTGAGTATATTTCCGCTCTCGTAAAACCAGGTCCAGTTTCCTTCCGGTTTTCCGTTCTTATTATAACTGCCGGTTTGTTCTTTTTTGCCGTTTTGATAAAAGAAATTCCATTTTCCGGTTCTTTTGCCGTTCAGGTAAGTTCCCTGGGCCCGGATTTCCCCTGTAGGATAGAATTCCTTCCACTCTCCCTGTTGCCAACCTTTTTCATCGATAAGTCCTTGTGCTGAGAGGATTCCTCCTTTATATACTTTGGCATCTGTTGGTTTTCCATTTTCATCAAAAAATTTAGTAATTCCTTCTGCTATTCCCTGTTTAAAGGTGCCTGATGATTTTACTTTACCGTTTTCATAATACTCATTCCGTGTATCCAGCATAATTAATTCTGCTGCGTTTTGCTGGAGCTGACCATCAATATATTTAGCGGTTTTAATCAAATCTCCTTTGCGATTGTATTCTTTGTAATACCCATCCAAACGATCATTCACATACCTGCATTCTACCTTCACATTGAGATTTGAAAAAAATAATTTCCAGTTGCCCTGCTTCCGTCCCGCAGCATCTTTCCGGTTTATTCTTTCCTCCCGTTGTAGGAATCCGTTTTTGTAAGTGGTTATCGTTATGATGGTACTATCAGGCGCATATTCATATCCTTTTCCCGATTCTTTTCCGGCAGCAAAAGGAATTGTTTTGTATACATATCCTTTTTTATAATATTTCGCAATTCCTTCTCTTAGGTCATTGAGAAAGGGCTCTTCTGATAAAAGAAAACCGGAATCAGGATCAAATACCTGTTTCAAACCATTTTTTTTTCCTTCTTTGTAATAAAGGGTTTGCTGCAGTTTACCATTTTTACCGAAAAAATTCCATAAGCTATCTAACTGATAATTTTTTCTGTTTCCCTCTGTTTTTAATGTTCCGTTTTCAAAATAGGTTTTCCAATACCCATCAGGTTTGCCGTTTTTTAAAAATCCCTCAGAAGACAGGGCGCCTGAGGCATAATAATATTTTTTGTAACCGTCAATAATGGAATCTGTTTGTGCTGCCGTATGGGTGAAGCAAACCAAAATAAACAGTATCGAAAATAATATCCTCATCTTTTCATCAAGCAAGTCCTGCTTGTTTTGATATTTCAATCATTTTAAGAATCGGTTTTTCTGCTTTTTGTCTGATCTCTTCATCCATACTAATTTCAGGATTTTCATGCAACAGACAGTGATATAGTTTTTCGATGGTATTAAGTTTCATATGCGGACAATCATTACAGGCGCATGCATTATTGGGTGGTCCGGGAATGAAAGTCTTCTGAGGAGAAACTTTTATCATTTGATGAATAATACCCGATTCGGTTACTACGATAAATTCATTTGCAGCATCTTTCATAGTGTAATTAAGGAGGGCAGTAGTGCTTCCTGTAAAGTCAGACAAAGACAGAACATCGTCGGTACATTCCGGATGACAGATTACTTTTGCATTTGGATGTTGTATTTTTAATTCGGCTATTTTACGATACGAAAAAATTTCGTGCACCATACAGCTACCATCCCACAAGAGCATATCTCTCCCTGTTTTTGACATGATGTATTTACCCAAATTTTTATCGGGAGCAAAAATTATTTTTTGGGAAGGAGGCAAACTGTTTACCACTGCCATTGCGTTGCTGGAAGTACAGATAATATCAGTCATAGCCTTTATTTCAGCAGTACAGTTAATATATGAAATTACGAGATGATCGGGATGCATTTGTTTGAATTTTGCAAAATCAGAAGGCCTGCAAGAATCAGCTAGTGAACAGCCGGCTTTCAAGTCCGGAAGAAGTACTTTTTTTTCCGGGTTCAGAATCTTCGCTGTCTCTGCCATGAAGTGAACACCTGCAAAAACAATGATGTCTGCTTTTGTTTTTGCGGCCTGTACCGACAGTCCTAAACTATCTCCCAAATAATCTGCTGCATCCTGAATATCTTTATCCTGATAATAATGAGCCAAAATTACTGCATTCTTTTTCTTTTTTAAGATCTCTATTTCTTTAAATATATCTTTCATCTTAAATCAATTCTTTAACTATTCTTTATTATGGCTGTTAATACTGTTCATATCTCGATGTTCAACCATTAAAGGTATACTTTTTACTCTGATATGAACATCTTTTCAACATCTTTTTCTCTTCAAATGTATTGATAATAATGCCTATTTCAAGATTATTAACAAACCGTTGATAAACATGAAAGGAGTAATTGTTCAATAAGGCGATTGTGAAGAAATTTTTAAAAAGAGATGATAAAAATCAAGAAAATGATTTTCCATTTTGATAACTCTTTATATGTAGCAGGTAAAGGAAAAAAACATCTTAAAATTTCCCTACAGAAATTAGTTTCTATTCACAGGGAGAGTGTTCAAAAATGACCTCTGAAGCCTCTTCATTTTCAGGCATTTATTTTTTTTCAAAGCTTATGAAAAGCTTGTTGTAAAGCCCAAAAATTTTTTTAAAGGTTGTGAAATGAGCCTTTTTAGTGTGTAGTTTTATCACATGAAAACCATTGGTATTGCCTGTGACCACGCCGGCTTCCTACTCAAGGAGTTTCTCAAAAAAGAACTCTCTGAAAAATATCTGTTCTTAGATTTTGGAACAGACAGTGAAAATAGTATGGATTACCCTGATGTGGCTCATCCTCTGGCAGAGGCTGTAGCCTCCGGAAAGGTGAATTGGGCCATTGCCATCTGCGGAAGCGGAAACGGTATTAACATGACCCTGAACAAACACGCCGGAATTCGATCTGCATTGTGCTGGAACACCGAGCTTGCAACACTTGCAAGGAAACACAACGATGCAAACATCCTCGCCTTGCCTGCCAGGTATATCACCAATACACAGGCCATTGATATGCTTGAAGTGTTTGCCAACACAGATTTTGAAGGTGGAAGACACGAAAAAAGGATCCGCAAAATCAATCTTTCCTGAGTATCAACATGCCATGTTGATAACAAGCCACACTAAACTTGAAATCAATGAAAGCATGGACATAGATTTGAAAAAACTAGCAATTGTGTCATGAGTTTATTAGACAGATTTATCAAGTCATCAGAGGAGAAGTCCAGAGATGAGGCGCAACGCAAATTTGCGCAGCAGGCCGAGGAAGAGGCAAATACTCGTTTCCGCGCACTGGATGTGGTTTATACAGACAAAGAACTTGCGCGAAACCGGGCTTCTTATATCAAGCGCAAAGCAATAGATAATCTTGATACCTACCTGATTGAATTCGAGAGCCACTTTACCAAACGGGGAGGAAAAATCATTTGGGCACAAACCCACCAGGACGCAGGAGCAGAGATTGCCAAATACATAACAAAAAAAAATATTTCTTCCGTATACCTCAAAGAATCAGATCTCTCTCAGGAAATACTGCTTGAGGTAGCCCTCAATCGTGAGAAGATAACCATCTTCGGAAACGAACCTTATCAGGTGGCGATCGGAAACGCACAATTTATGCTTGCCGATAGTGGTGCACTGGCTTGTATGGCCCAGGACCCCAAAGAGAAAAGAATTTTACAGCAGGCACAAACGCTGATTTTACTATGTTCTATTGAAAAAATTCTTCCAAGCGCTAACGATCTTGAACTGTTTGTAAGTCTTCTGAATAGTTATTCCATTGGGGGAAAATATCCTGATTCAGTACAGATTGTAAGTGGTGCAAAACAATCCCCGGAACAAGCGGGTAGTAGCGAGGTTGTACTTGTTCTTATAGACAATGGCAGAACGCAATTGCTTGCACAACCTGAACAGCGGTATGCCCTTTCCTGCATTGGATGCGGAGCCTGTTCTGCAGTCTGTCCGGTAACTCAAACCATCGGCAGCAAATCTTACGAAAGCGTTTATGCCGGACCCATTGGCTCGGTAATTATGCCTTATCTCTCTCTCGATGATGATTATCATCATCTGAGCTATGCTTCAACTTTATGCGGAAAATGCAGAGATGTGTGTCCCGTTAAAATCGATATACCCAGGATGCTCGGCTTTAACCGACAGGATTTTGTGAGCAAGGGAGCCTTGTCAAAAAAAGACAATATCGCCATGTATTTCTGGAAAAAAGCTATGCTCCGAAGATCTGTTATGGAAAAAGGGGGACAAAAACTCAAATCATTTATGTTGCGTCAGTTTTTCAAAAAGGACTGGGGTGACAGGCGCGATTTTCCTGAAGTCTCTGCAAAATCTTTTCACACACAATGGTGCGAGAAAAAGGGACTTCGCTAAAGATTACGACCACCGGATATATCCGTTTGTTTCTTTATCTGCCGGTGTGTATCATGGCATGGATTGAAAGAAACAGTCCAACAGATCTCGATATTTATTTACAAGCTTCAAGAGATTATGTAGCAGGAATCAATCCTTTTAATGAACTCTACCACCAGTGGTATCATTACTACTACTCCCAGTTTTTTGCCCTGTTGATGTTCCCTCTGGCACTCATGCCTAAAGCGCTCGGGCACATGTGTTGGATGCTACTAAACTATTTTCTGGCAGAACAATGTTTTTTCCTGATTGAAAAACAAACCGGGAACATCCCCGCGCCTCATAAAGCCACATTCAGATGTATACTCATCGCAGCGTCCATGAGGTTTGTTTATGAAAATTTGCACTACGGACAGGTGAGTATCCTGATTCTGTGGTTTTGTTTAAAAGCCTGGGATGCAATTGAAAACAAGAAGCTTGTCGCCGCCGGATCATGGCTGGCCATTGGAATCAATCTGAAGATATTGCCTCTGGCTTTGTTGCCCTGGCTGGTACTAAGAAAAAAAGGGAAGACCCTTATCTCTTGTATGCTTGTGTTTTTTCTTCTGGCAACAGCACCCGCACTCTTCACAGGCATGGATTCCTGTTTGGAAATGGGCCGGTCAAGATGGGCCCTGATAAATCCTATACAGTCACAACACATCAAAGATGTAGCCGAAGACAGTTTTCACTCAATAACCACTTTTCTGTCTGTCTTTTTGAGCGACAATGAGCCATACAAAGGCATGAGAAGAAGCATTTTACAATTGGATGATACAGCCCTGGCCCAAGGTATTTTTGCCGCAAGAGCCCTCTTTGCCCTGAGCATGCTCATTTATATGTACAGACAGGGAGGAATTAGCGGCTCACAAAAACGCCATGTTTATGAATGGTATTTTGCCCTGGTCTTGATTCCGCTTGTTTTTCCTCACCAGCAACACTACGCTTTCATTTTTATTATTCCGGCATTTGCCCTTCAGGTAGCCGCATTTTTTTCGTTGTCGCCCGCCCGCAGGAACAAACTAAAAGTAAAAGGGTTCTTGCTGTTTGTTCCAGCAGTTATTTGGTCTCTCAAACTTTTGCTCGGAGAATTTAATCCGTTCTACGAGTACTATAAAATCCTTACATGGTCGGCTTTGTGGCTCTGGCTTCTTGTTTTTTACGAGGGCCTTTTTCCTGACCATAGTCCTCGCCCAACAAAGATTGAATAGGCACTTGTGTGTCAAGTAATTCTTTCCAGGGTACACCCAGAATTTCACAGATATGTTGCAGTTTACCGAAGGAGGCTCTCGCTGCCCTGAACTCTAGTTTGCGGTAACCTTCAATAGACATATCAAGTTCGATAGCCATGGATTCAAGGCTGTAATTTCTGTAGTTGCGCAGGCAACGGATGCGGGTAGGAATATCCATATTGATTAGGTTTTGGAGTGAAATGGTTTGAACTATCTTAAATACAATGCAATAATAAACAAGAATAGCTATGAAAAAAACACTCAAAAACAGAAAATGCTTGTTAAGAAATATTTGTCAACAGTAAAAACCTGTTCGTCTAACGAAGGGAATTATTGGGCGAAGAACATGGCCATATTTCATGCAAAATTCATGAAACATGCAGGGGCATAAAAAAACAAAGGCGCCACTGTGGGCACCTTTTCAATTGGTGAGGTCCCGACCAGATTCGAACTGGTGTAGAAGGTTTTGCAGACCTCTGCCTAGCCACTCGGCCACAGGACCTTAAAGAAGGTTGCAAAGTAACGCATTAAATCAGGAATTAACAAACCCTTGTACAGCGCGGAAAAACAGGCTGAGCGATTTACTCAAAGCGGATGCTGAGGTCGTCGAACATGACAGGATCCTGACCAAAATTCCACGCGTAAATTTTTATGAGGTTGTTTGGATCAAGTAACTGGGGTTTGAGCGGAAGAACAACCTTGAAAGCCGACCATTCGCCGGGCTTTTTGATGAACTTTTTTACATCAATGGCCTCATAGGCCTGTATTTGATTTTGAGGATTTTCGAGAGAAATCACATAGGCGGCCTTGGCTGCAGCAGAAACGGTTTTTCCATACCCTTCTACCACAATTGTTTTTGGTGGATTGGGCAACAGATCGGCAACATTCATACAGTAATCAATCCCATATTGAACCTTGGCGTCAGTGTACACACAATACTTGCCCGAACGGGCTTCATTGGTTTTAATTAAGCTGGGATGATTTTTTACAAAATGAACCAGTTCATCAAACTGGATATGATACTCCTTGTTGTTAAACACTTCTTGCTTTTTTCCACAGGAGAAAAAAACAAGTGAAATAGCAAGAAAATAAAGAAAATTAGCCTGTATTTTTATCATGACGCTTTTGGGTGCGCAAATATATAAAAGCAAAATTATTCTTTGTTTTGATGGACAACAAACAGCAATCACCTAATCTTCTCAAGCACGATATCCGCCATAGAATACACGCCATTGGCAGGACTCTTTTTTCCGGAAAACCATCCTTTGGCGGTTGACAATCCGCTGTAGGAGGCAATCCATTGAAAAGGCATCACCGGACTCTTTAGTTCAAAGCTTCCATCTGCCTTCGTAACAGTGTGGTAGGAAACAGTATAGTCCTTGTTCCAAACCATGATGACAGCGCCTGAAACAGGCCTCTTTTTTTTATCCAAAACCTTTCCTTTCAGAATACATAGGGTCTTCTTTGTTTTTTCTGAATAGTTGTAATAGTTTGCCGAGGGATTACAGGGCAAAGATTCCCGGTAAGTTGAAAAACCGCGGAACGCCCCTGCAATTGGTTTGCAGGTTCCGGAAACAAGGTAACCGCTTGGGGTAAGCGTGGTGCCCTGAAGACTTAAGATTCCCATGAAATTTGCATGATATCGTTTCCAGTCAACATCCTTGTATTGCCACCAGGAGTAACCCGAGGCGCCACAATGATAAGATTGCCTGAAAGTTTCCTCAGCAAATTTTTTTTGTGTCTCGTAGCTCACTTTGATGTTGTCTGCCGGAATGGCCGTTTCACCGATAATCCAGGGTTTATTTACATGTTTTCCGTACCAGTATATTTCATTCCGTACCTGTTCGGGTTCAAATTCATAGGGATGAAAAGACACAAAGTCTACCGGTAACAAGGAAGGGTCCCACTCAAATACTTCTCTGATTCCAACAAGTCCAATGGTAGTTAGCTGATGGGGTGCGCTTTTTTTCACAATTCCGTTCCATCTGGCTACAGATTTTACAATTTCTTTTTTCTCATGAAAATCTCTATCAAAATACAAGGGTTCGTTAAAAAAGTCATAGGCCATCAATCCCGGGTGGCCGGAAAATCGGGAGGCGAATTTTTCCAACATGTTTTCTCTTTCTTTATCTGACAAAACTGTTTTCACCAACAGAACAACCCTGATCTTGTGTGCATAAGCCAAATCAAGCACAAGCGCTACGGCATCTAAATAATCGCGGATTTCTTTTTCACTTACCAGGGGCCTTGTGCCTTGTTTTCTGGAAAGAAGCTTGGTATGTAAAAACAGTTTATTTGTTTTCGTATTTTTTTCTGTCTCCCCAAGTCCTGTAATTCTTAAATATTGTATTCCTTTTGAGGATAGCAGCTCAAAATCTGCCGACATGGCATTTACAGAAGAGGATTTGTTCCGTGGGAAATCTTCGCTGTCTTCAGTAAAATATTCCGATGCGCACGGCCAAACTTCTTTGCCATCATCCACAAGGCCTACAATGTAGTTTGTAAACACAGGAAACACTGGATTTCCGTTGTCATAAAAGGTTTTTCCTTTGAGCGTTATGCCGGTATTTTCCGAAGGTGTATGAAAGGGTATTTTCGGCGCAGTGAAGAAGGAGGAAGATGACAAATCTTCTTTTTTTTCTTTCAGGTCTTCTGCATTAAACACAGCAATGGAATGCGTGCTAACCCCACAGAAAACAGTCTGTTCCTTTATCTTTTGGTTGATGGGAAAAGCGAATTTCCCACCAAGAGGCGACGACTTGTTTTCTATCCAATCTTTCAGGAAGGCATAACCCGAATCCTGCACAAGAGATTCCGGAAAAACAACCAACATAAACTTATACACACCTGCTTCCGGGCGATGCGCAAGAATATTTTTGGTGTCTTTTTTTCCTGCATCTGCCATTGTCACATACAAGGCATCATGATAAAGTTGCGCATCCGGGCTTATGTTTTTTTGAAGGGCTTTTGTGCGTATAGCCCTAAACCAGGCGCTGTCATTTTTGATGATATCTCTGATTCGACAGATTTCGGATGAATCTGTTCCTGTGTTGATGCTGAAAAAATTCTTGATTATGCGATTTGAATTGCCAGCAATTTTTTCGCTTAGATGAAATACACTTTGTACACAGGGATCTTTCTGAAAAACCAAACGCTGTCTAACATCTTCCCCTAAGAATAATGAATCCGGCCGGGCGTCTCTGGCATAAAAAAGCTGATAGTAAAATCTGGCGCTATCTTTCCCGGTATTTTGTATGTGAATCTGGTATTCGAAGAGACCTGAAGCACATTGCCCGGTGGATGGGGCATGAAATCCTCCTGCAAGAGAGTTGCCGGCATCCAATACCAGATCTGCAGAAGGCAGGTTAGCAAAAGGATGAAACTGCTGAATGCGAAAAATATTTTGTCCGAATAAAAATTGTCCGGCCAACAAAATAAAACATAGGGTTGCACAAAAAAACTTCATTAACAGAATGTAAATTAAAGAAGAAAAATGGACTCATCCATTGGGCCATGAAAAGAAAGAAGATGAACAACACCTCATCTCTCTGTGAGCCATAATCACCGGGGCTTCATCTGAATCAGGCATCTGCCAGTGTCCTGAAAACATAGTTTCTGGCACCATAGTATTTAAGCGTAGCTTCCAGGCAGGGCAGCATTCTCGCCCTGGCTTTTTGGCTGTCGTGAAATACCAAAATACTTCCTGCTTTGCTTTTAGAGACCACTCTTCTAAAACACTCCTGCCATGTGAGGGCGGGGTCATAGTCCCTGCTAAGCACATCCCAAAAAACAATGCGATGTGTTTTTTTGAGCATGAGGTATTGTTTGAGGCTGATTTTTCCATAAGGTGGTCGAAAAAGTTTGTTATCGAAAAAAACAGATGCCCTCAGCACATCATTTACATATTTTTCGGCAGGGGTGTCCCATCCTTTGTTGTGGGAATAGCTGTGATTGCAAACAAGGTGACCTCGCGCAGCAATCTCCTTAAATAGGGCGTAATTTTTAGTGATGTTACGGCCCAGACAAAAAAAGGTACCCTGTGCCCTGTGTTTTTCAAGCAAGTGAAGGACCCCGGGTGTTACCTCAGGAACCGGTCCATCATCGAAGGTAAGATAAAGGATGTTTCTTCCATGTGCATCAAACTTAGGTAGCGAAGGCACAGGCAAGAGGTTCATACATCTGCTTTTTGCTGCTTTTGGGCATGCATAAAATCCATGGCCTTCTCAACCATGATTGAGGAGCCGATGAACAGTGAAACGCGCTGATGAATATCCAAAGGGTCTATTTCAAGAATTCTTTTTTCCCCATCAGTGGCAATTGCTCCTGCCTGTTCTGCAATAAATGCCAGCGGATTGCATTCATAAAGCAGACGAAGTTTTCCCTTGGGAGACTTGGAAGTAGGAGGGTAGATGTAGATGCCGCCTTTGATCAGGTTTCGGTGAAAGTCGGCCACCAAAGAACCTATGTATCTCAACGAATAAGGCCTGGAAGAAGCCTTGTCCTCTTCCTGACAGTATTTGATGTATTCTTTAACACCTGCGGGAAAATGCACAAAATTACCTTGATTGATGGAATAAATCTCTCCCTGATCAGGGGCTTTCATATCCGGATGGGAGAGGCAGAACTCGCCTATAGAGGGATCAAGTGTGAAGCCGTTTACGCCATTGCCTGTTGTATAAACCAACATGGTGCTCGAACCATAGATGACATATCCGGCAGCAACCTGTTCTGTACCTTTCTGAAGGAAGTCTTCAATGGTTCCCGGCCCATTCGTTGAAGTTCTGCGGTAAATGGAAAAAATAGTACCTATGGATACATTTACATCAATATTGGAGGAACCATCCAGAGGATCTATACAAACCACATATTTGGCGTTTTTTGAAATTTCGCCATCAATAGGTATGATGTGATCATTCTCTTCTGAGGCAATGGCACAACATTCTCCTCCGGCTTTGAGAGCTGCAACAAACTGTTCATTGGCAAACACATCCAGTTTTTTCTGTTCTTCCCCCTGCACATTTGTTTCTCCTGCCGCCCCAAGTATGTCAACCAGTCCGGCCTTGTTTACCTCTCTGTTCACAATTTTGGCCGCTATGCCAATGTCTCTAAGCAAACGACTTAGCTCTCCCTTCGCATAGGGATAATCAGATTGTCTGGAAATGATGAATTGTCCTAGGGTAATCACACCCGATTGTAATGACATAGGCAAATTTTGTGGTATTGCAAATATCAATTTTTTTCGCTTAGTGACACCTTTCCCCTAATTTTGGCCAACAATGAACTGCATCATCAGAAAAGGATTGCCATCAGATATACCGCAGGTGTTCAACCTCATCATGGAGCTGGCTACCTTTGAAAAGGCCCCCGAAGAGGTGATTCATACACCCGAAAAACTTCTGGCCGATGGTTTCGGAGAGCACCCACTGTTCAGCCTATGGGTGGCCGAATCAGGAACAAATATTGTAGGAATGGCACTCTGTTACATCCGTTATTCAACCTGGAAGGGTCCTTGTCTTTATCTGGAAGACATTGTGGTAACTGCCGACCAAAGAAACCGGGGCATCGGCAAGGCTTTGTTTGATGCAGTGATGGCCTATGCCTCTGAAAAAAAATATCCACAGGTAAATTGGCAGGTTCTCGACTGGAACACCCCCGCCATTCAATTCTATGAGAAGTCCGGTGCCGCTTTCGATCCCCACTGGATTAATGTTTCATCAAGAACCCCCTTTCATCCATGATTGTAGTTACCGGAGCGGCAGGTTTTATCGGAAGTTGTTTGGTGTCTTTCCTAAATCGCGAAGGATTTAATGACCTTGTCCTGGTGGATGATTTTTCTGTTGCATCCAAAAGACATAACCTGGAGGGAAAAACCTTTACCGAAAAAGTAGAGCGTACATCTTTTTTTAATTGGTTTGAAAAAAACCACCATCGCATACAATTTGTCTATCACCTCGGAGCCCGCACAGATACCACCGAAAAAAATCCTGATATTTTTGAAAAACTAAACCTGTCTTATTCAAAACAGGTATGGGAATATTGCTGCCGCTACGGGATTGCGCTGGTGTATGCATCCTCTGCTGCAATTTATGGCTCGGGGGACAAAGGATACAGCGATGATCACAGCCTCATGAACCAATATGCTGCTCTCAATCCTTACGGAGCATCCAAATATGATTTTGATGCCTGGGCACTGGCCCAAACAAAACAACCTTATCATTGGGCAGGACTGCGTTTTTTTAATGTTTACGGACCCAATGAATATCACAAAGGCAGAATGGCCTCAGTGGTTTTCCACGCCTACAAGCAATTGCAGGAGAAAGGAAAAATTACGCTGTTCCGCTCTCACAGGACAGGCATTGCAGATGGGGAGCAAAAGAGAGATTTTGTGTATGTGATGGATGTTTGTAAAGTGATGTATTTTCTCCTTCATCATCGCAACAGCAGAGAGATATATAACCTGGGCACCGGAAAAGCCGAATCTTTTTACGATTTGGCAAAATGGGTTTGCGAAGCCGCCGGAATGAGCCCTAACATTTCATTTATTGATACCCCGGAGGATATTCGTGATACTTATCAATATTATACATGTGCCGATATTGGGAAGCTCCGATCATCCGGCTACAAAGAGCCCTTTATGGGACTTCATGAGGGTATTGATCACTATGTGAAGAGCTATCTTACAAACCAATCTTATTCCTGATGCTGAAAAAATACTTTTCACAATCTCCGGTTGCCACGGCTATAGACCTTTATCACAACAAGGTAATCCGGTATTTTTTCGCTGCCGGCACAGCTACAGTCGTTGATGTGTTGATGTATTTTGTGACCCTTCATTTTGTTTTGCACAAACAAGATTTGTCTATTGCACCCGGACTGGTGGTAGGTGGTACAAGCCTTGCATTGGTCGTTTCTTATACCTGCGGACTTGTTACCAATTTTGTTATCACCAAGTATTTTGTTTTCACAGAATCAGAATTGAGGGGTCGCACACAGTTTACAAGATTTGTTTTGGTTGCAATTTTGGTGCTGTTTGCAAATTACCTGATGATGAGTTTCCTGATCAAGGTATTGCACATTTTCCCTACGCCGGCAAGAGCCATATCTGCGCTGAGCATCGGCGTGTTCAGCTTTACAGCACACAAATTTTTCTCTTTTAAAATAGGTTAGAGCCCTATTCTACCGTAACACTTTTTGCCAGATTGCGTGGCTGGTCAACATTGCAACCGCGCATAACGGCAATGTGGTAGCTGAGCAGCTGCAGAGGTACCACAGAAACAAGCGGTACAAGACATTCTTCCACATCCGGAATTTCAATCACATGATCGGCGAGGCTTTTCACAAGCGAATCACCTTCGGTAACTACAGCAATAATGATTCCTTTACGGGATTTAACTTCCTGGATATTACTGACAACTTTTTCGTAATTCACACCTCTGGTGGCAATCACAACCACCGGCATTTCTTCGTCAATAAGGGCAATTGGTCCATGCTTCATTTCAGCAGCAGGGTATCCTTCCGCATGGATGTATGAAATTTCTTTCAGCTTAAGAGCACCTTCCAGGGCCACAGGGAAACTGTAACCTCTTCCCAGATAGAGAAAGTTGCGGGCGTCTTTGAACAATGAAGAAAGATATTTGATATGGTCGTTTTGCGCCAGCACTTCTTCGATTTTGGAAGGAATGTTTTCCATTTCGCTGAGCACCTGATGAAACCTTGACTCAGGAACTGTTCCCCGTTTTTTGGCAATATGAAGTGCCATTAAGGTAAGTACGGTTACCTGTGCGGTAAAAGCTTTGGTAGAAGCGACCCCAATTTCGGGTCCGGCATGCGTATAAGATCCGGCATGAGTAGCTCTTGCTATGGAGGATCCGGCTACATTACAAACGCCGAATACGGTGGCGCCTCTTGCTTTAGCCAATTCAACGGCAGCCAGTGTATCTGCGGTTTCTCCCGACTGTGAGATGGCAATTACAATATCATTATCATTAATCACCGGGTTTCGGTACCTGAACTCAGATGCATATTCAACTTCAACCGGGATGCGCGCAAAATCTTCAATAAGGTACTCTGCAACCAGTCCGGCATGCCAGCTTGTACCGCAGGCAACAATGATAAAGCGCTCTGCATTGGCAAATTTTTCTGCATATTCCGAGATACCACCCATTTTCACATAATTCTCGTCGGCATTCATCCGCCCCCTCATGGAATCATGAATAGACCGGGGTTGTTCAAAAATCTCCTTCAGCATGAAATGCGGAAAGCCTCCTTTCTCAATCGCTTCCAGGCTAAGCTCAAGTTCATGTATGTAGGGAGTTTTGGAATGATTGGCGGTGGTAATGATTTTAAGTTCCTTGCCTCTTTCAATAATGGCAATTTCTTCCTCCTCCAGAAAAACAACATTTTTGGTGTACTCAATAATAGGTGTAGCATCCGAGGCGCAGAAAAATTCATTTTTCCCAATACCAATTACCAGTGGACTTCCTTTTTTGGCCGCCACCAGCATGTCGGGCGCATCTGAAGACATCACAACGATGGCGTAGGCGCCAACCACTTCATTCAGTGCAAGCCTTACCGCATCGGGGAGCGAGAGATTTTCTTTTGTTTTAATATCTTCAATCAAATGCACCAGTACTTCGGTATCGGTATCACTCACAAAAACATGGCCTCTTTTTTCAAGGGCGGTTTTAATAGCCGCATAGTTTTCGATGATGCCGTTGTGAATGATGGCGATATTATTCGACTGCCCAAAATGGGGGTGGGCATTTACATCATTTGGAACGCCATGTGTTGCCCATCGGGTATGGCCCATTCCGCAGGAGCCTTTCAGGTCTTTGGCAGAAGCGAATGCTTCCAAATCGGCAACTTTTCCTTTGCACTTATACACCCTGATTCCTTCTTTGCCTCCAAGGGCAACCCCTGCACTGTCGTATCCCCGGTACTCGAGCCTGTGAAGCCCTTTAATGATGATCGGATAAGCTTGTCTTTCACCGATGTATGCTACAATTCCACACATGTTATCGAATTCTTTTGTATGTGATTTTTAAAATGATGTTATCTCCTCCCAGCAGTACTGTCCTGTCCGGTGATTGGTGACCAAGGTAACATGACAAAGATAAGCCTTTATCGGAAAGTCCTCCGATGAGTCGCTCTTGTACATATCTGGTGATATTAAACCGATAGGTAAAGTCTGATGCCAGAAAACCTCCGGTGTTAAATGAGCCCGACTGGGCATCATCGGGCACGGGCACTGTACGGTTGTCGCTGCCGGTATATTGAAGGGAGAGCCTTGGCGCCCAACCAAAATAATCGATGCGATTTTTGTCAACCGGTATAATCAGTTCGGCTTTATGGATGAATGCGGGCATGCTGTCGCTTAGCAGATTCAGTTGCTTAAGATAGAGTTTTCCACGCAAGGCATTTAAACCCATGATACCAAATCGGATGTTTCCCACGGAAGTATCCGAAAATTGGGATTCTACCTCGGTGGAAGCTTTGCGGATGTATCTGGTGTAGTTTGCCTTTGCATGGTCGCTCCCCGTATTAAACACCAGTCGCACAGAACCAATTCGTTTGTGTTTTCCAAAAACGATTAATCGGGAGGCAGTACTAAACAAATTAATTTTTGCAATACCCCCTTTGTTTGGCGCCATGGTTGATCCTTCACACACAAATAAAAGCCCTTTAAACCAGTCCTGGAAAAGCTCATTGGATTGAAGGTTGGATCCCGTACCCATGATTTTTTTCCCCAGCGTATTGTTTAGCCTGAGCTTGAGCATCGGTACGGTATCAAACACTCCATTCACATTATCAGTAGTGTTGGGAGTAATAAAAAGATCGGCAAGTGGATTACCCAGCGCAAAGTTGTCAGGAACAAAATTGCTATAGTAGACAGAAGATTTACTTAGTTTGGTATTTAACTCAAACACCCTGACACGGATATTTTTTTCGTTTGAGTTACCATAATATCCAATGTAGGGCAGTTGAACCACCACCGAATCAATACCAAGAAGGGAATCAGAGGTGAGTGCATTTACCGGAATATCATTTGGAAAGGGAAGGGCATACTGAACCATAAAACCGGACTCGAGTATCCCGCAGAAGGGATCATGGTAGGCCCCTAAAAAATTGGTGCTCATGGTATCTTCATCACTCCTGAAAAAAGAACCTTCACGAGAGAATGAAAATGCCCCTGTGAGATTCAGTGTCCTGATGCCATTAACGCCATCGGGTAACAAATCAGTTCCAAGAGCTTCTTTTTTTTTGCAGCCCTGGGAGAGGAGTATTGCCAACAAAAAAAAATTTGCGGACCAACAGATGGAGCTCCGCAAACTTTTAAAGAGGAAGAACATAATTGTATTATTCAACAAGCGCTGTGGATTCTTCCATCACAAGGTCGTAGAAATTATTGTACGCTTCGATGTAATTTTCAGGATCCTGAAATCCAAGTACAGGCTTGTTTAAATTTTTCATGTATTTCTGCAACTCTGCAGGAAGATTCGCACTTCCCTGGATCACGCCATCGGAGTAATCCATGGCAAAACGGGAGAGATTGATGTGAGAAGGTGTTTTTAATTTTTCAATGTCCTTGTCATGAATGCCGGTCATTTGCAGTTTTTGTCCGTATTTTTTGTTCAGCTCATTGCCAAAGGCATCATCAAACAGGGTATAAACCACTTTGGTATCTGCAAAAATCGGGTCTTCACGGAATACTTTTTTAACCAAAACAGGCAGAGCTGCAGTCATCCAACCGTTACAGTGGATAATATCCGGCGCCCATCCCAGTTTTCTCACGGTTTCTATGACGCCGCGGCAAAAGAAAATACTTCTTTCATCATTGTCTTCAAAGAAATTGCCATCGACATCCTTGATCAGCGCTTTGCGCTGGAAATATTCTTCGTTATCGATGAAATAAACCTGCATGCGGCATGACTGAATGGAGGCAACTTTGATAATCAGCGGATGATCAGTATCGTCAATGATGATGTTCATTCCGGACAGGCGAATTACCTCGTGGAGCTGGTTGCGCCTTTCGTTGATCAGACCATAGCGGGGCATAAAGGTTCTGATTTCTTTGCCCTTTTCCTGAATTCCCTGAGGAAGATAACGGCCAATGGTGGAATGATGGTTTGCTTCTACATAAGGAGTAATCTCCTGAGAAACAAACAAAACTTTGGCTTTTTTCATGAAATAAAAAACAGTGGATTTGAAACTGGACACAAAATTAAGCAAAAATTCCTTTCACTTTAAAATAATATTTGTTCCCTACCTTTACAAACCTGCATTGGGGCCATGGAAATTATTCAAACAGCCTCCGCCTGTAAGGCCTGGAGAAACAGTCAATCGGGAATCAGCATTGGCTTTGTACCCACCATGGGAGCCTTGCATATTGGGCACATGGAGTTGGTGAAGCGTTGTATGGAAGAGAATGACAAGTGCATCGTAAGTATTTTTGTCAACCCCACTCAATTTACCGACTCCCGCGATTTAAACGCTTATCCCAGGCAGCCTGAACAAGACCGGAAAATGCTGGAATCGCTGGGTGTACAGGCGCTTTTCATGCCTTCGCCTTCCGAGATGTATCCACAGGGAACGCAAAGCCTTTTAGAAATTCCCCTGGAGAACTTGGATAAAGTAATGGAAGGTGCGTCCAGGCCGGGACATTTTACCGGTGTGGTTACCATCGTGGATCTCTTGTTTAAACTGATTCAACCCCACAAGGCATATTTTGGAGAAAAGGACTACCAGCAACTTTTGGTCATCAGACGGCTGGTGGAATATTGTAACCATCCCACGCAAGTTGTTGCTTGTCCGCTTGTGCGTGAAGCCGACGGACTGGCATATAGTTCCAGAAACATGCGGCTGAATCCACACGACAGAAGGCTGGCACAAATTATTCCCCAAACCTTGCTTGAGGTTGCCGGGAGCTATCGCCCCGGTCATGTAGAGGAAGCCAAAGAGCGTGTTCGCCGAAGTTTTGAAGGTATGGCGGGAGTCACACTTGATTATTTTAAAGTGTGTAATCCTCAAACACTGACCGAAATTGTGGAGGGTGATACAGGTGAGGTGCGTATGTTTGTAGCAGCAATTGTCGGTGGCGTCAGGCTGATTGACAATACAAAAGCGCCATTATGAACCTTCGAAAAATAATACAACTACTTATCTTCCTGTCGATTGGCCTTTTTTTGGTTTGGTTCTCAGTGAAAGACCTCAACAAAGAAGAACGCTCTCTCATCTGGAGTAGTCTCAGCGGAGTAAATCCATGGGCGGTTATGGCCATGTTTTTGATTGCCACCCTAAGTCATGTGGCAAGGGCAGTACGCTGGAAAATAATTGCCGGGGAGGAAACACAGGGTATTTCTGTAGCAGATTACTTTTTTGCCATTATGGGCGGCTATCTTGCCAACCTGGCTATTCCCAGACTCGGAGAAGTTACCCGCTGTGGTTTGCTTCATCGCTACCGGAAAGCCGATTTTTCCAAGATGCTCGGAACGGTGTTGTTTGAACGATTGTTTGATGTGCTTTGTCTGGGAATTGTTTTTCTGCTCACCCTTGCCATGGAATACAAGGTCTTTTACCCTTATGCACACCAGCAGTTTATCAATCCCCTGAGGCAGATGCTTTCTCCCGGAATATTGGTGGTTTTGCTCTGTGGATCTGCCATTGGCATTATGGCCGTGATTTTTATCATGCGCAGAACCATGCATGCCGAGCATCCACTCCTGGTGATTCTCAATCGTTTTTTAAAAGGACTTACCGGTGTGATGAACCTTAAAAAACCCGGGGCATTTGTCTTGTGGACTATCCTCATCTGGTTTCTCTATTGGGCAGGAATCATAGCAGGGTATTATGCCATGGAATCCATGGGTGTTTTAAATTGGGGATCGGGACTCTCTCTGCTCATTGGTGGAACCATTGCCATGATTGTTGTACAGGGTGGCATTGGCGCTTATCCATACTTTATCTCACAAATTCTTCTGCTTTACGCGGTATCTAAACCCACAGGTATCGCTTTTGGTTGGTTGGGCTGGCTGATTCAAACATTGGTTGTGTTGCTTTGGGGATTTTTAGCTTTCCTTTATTTCGCTGTCAACAAAACACCTAATGAAGACGCTAAGTCCTGAGGACAAAATTTTTGGGACGGAACATTGGCCAAAACTTCAGGAGTCCTGCAGGCAGGCAATAGCACTTGGCAGAAAACTGGTTTTTACCAACGGATGTTTCGATATTCTGCACCGTGGTCATGTGAGTTATCTGCACGCTGCCGCAGCATTGGGAGATATGCTGATAGTGGGTCTCAACACCGATCGATCGGTAGCGGCACTGAAGGGTCCGCAAAGGCCTTTGAATAATACAGCAGACCGCGCTTATGTACTTGCCGCCCTGCAATGTGTTGATGCGGTTGTGGTTTTTGATGAAGAAACCCCTTTGCAACTGATTTCCTTTCTGTCTCCCCATGTATTGGTGAAAGGCGGTGATTATTCACCCGACCGTGTGGTAGGTGCATCACATGTGTTGGGTCTTGGTGGCAGGGTAGAAATTATTCCTTTTGTGAGTGGTTATTCCACCACTTCACTGATTAACAAAATGCATGGCTAAAACGCATACCCAATTTGTCTGTCGCAATTGTGGACACCAATCTGTAAAATGGGTAGGCAAATGTCCTTCCTGCCAGGAGTGGAACACCCTGTTTGAGGAAGTTGTGCAGAAAGCCTCGGCCAAAAACACATCAAACAGTAAACCCGGTCATTCCCCACGATCTATCCACAGCATAGAAACCATGGATAACATCCGCCTTGGATCGGGATTTTCTGAACTCGATCGTATTCTGGGGGGAGGATTTATCCTGGGAGCTGCCGTACTGATAGGGGGGGAGCCCGGTGTAGGCAAGTCCACCCTTTTGCTTCAAAGCCTGCTTAGAATGAAAGAGGTTCGTTCCCTCTATGTTTCCGGCGAGGAGAGCAGTCAACAAATTCGTTACAGGGCATCCCGTCTTCAGGAATATGATGGTGCGGAACAGGTTTTTGTTTTTTGTGAAAACAATGTGGATGCCATTCTTGCTGAACTCTCCGGTGGGGATTATCGCTTTGTTGTTGTGGATTCAGTACAAACGCTCTATGACCCTGCTCTGGATTCGTCTCCCGGAACAGTTTCTCAGGTAAGGGAGTGTTCCTTTAGACTGGTGGAGTACTGCAAAGAAAAAAACATTCCTCTGGTGCTCATTGGTCACATCAACAAGGAAGGAATTATTGCAGGACCAAAGGTATTGGAGCACCTGGTAGATACGGTTATTCAGTTTGAAGGCGACAGGCAGGGCCTGTACCGCATCTTACGAAGCCTTAAAAACCGCTTTGGTTCCACGCACGAAATGGGCTTCTTTGAGATGGAAGGCTCCGGCCTCAGGGAAGTACTTTCTCCTTCAGATATTTTTATCAGCGATTCAAGAGACAAAAGTTTATCCGGTTGCTCGGTGAGTTGTATCATGGAAGGCAGCAGAGGCCTGTTGGTTGAAGTGCAGGCGCTAGTGAGTTCTGCCGTATATGGAACTCCTCAGCGTGTTTCCAAAGGTTATGACACAAAAAAACTCAACATGGTGCTTGCTGTGCTGGAGAAGCGTTGCGGATTCAGGTTGTCTTTGAAGGATGTTTTTTTAAACATTACAGGAGGATTTTCAGTAGAAGACCCGGGCATTGACTTGGCTGTGGTACTTGCTATTTTATCATCCAATGAAGACATCCCCATTGATCCCGGCATTTGTGTGATAGGAGAGCTTGGCTTGTCAGGCGAAATCAGGAGCGTGAACAAGCCCGACCAAAGGGTTTTGGAGGCTGTTCGGCTGGGTTTTACCAGGGTATTTATTCCGGCAGCCCAGGTGAACACAAAAAACAGCAGGGAGCAGCCCGGTGTGATTGGGGTTAAGAATATCAATGAGCTGTTTACCGGTATTTTTGGTTAAACTTATATAAGCGTCTCGTCGAGCCACCACTTGAAACACAACAGGCTCATGGGGAACAGTTATCTTTGCAGGTAAAATTCCGATGCAGGATATTATTCAATTACTGCCCGACTCGGTGGCAAACCAGATTGCTGCCGGTGAGGTTATTCAGCGACCCGCCTCGGTCGTAAAGGAATTATTGGAAAATGCAGTTGACGCAGGTGCCGAAAAAATTACCCTGCTTGTGCAAGAGGCCGGCAGAGAGCTGATTCAGGTTTCCGACAACGGGCGCGGCATGACTCCGGCAGATGCACGCATGTGTTTTGAAAGACATGCCACCTCCAAATTAAAGGGATCAGAAGATTTGTTCAGAATACAAACCAAAGGCTTTCGGGGAGAGGCACTGGCCTCTATTGCAGCCGTTGCCCAGGTTGAGTTAAAAACCCGCAGGGCAGAAGAACAGCTGGGCACTCAGATCCTGATGGCAGGCAGTAAGTTGATTGAACAAAATCTCACAGCATGCACCCCCGGGACTGTATTCACCATCAAAAAACTTTTTTACAACATTCCGGCGCGGTATGCCTTCTTAAAATCCAATGCAGCCGAAAACACCCATATCAGTGAAGAGTTTATTCGTGTTGCCATCGCCCACCCCGAGATTGCATTTACCTTTACCAGCAATGGGAGCGAACAATATCATCTGGTTAAATCCAATCTCCCTCAGCGGATTGCTGCATTGTTTGGCAACAATTATCAGGATCGACTGGTAAAGCTCGAGGAACAAACCCAGGTGGTGAATATCAGGGGATATGTGGTAAAGCCCGAATATTCGCGTAAAACAAGAGGGGAACAATATTTCTTTGTGAACAACCGGTTCATCCGGAATCCATACCTCAACAATGCTGTTCAGATGGCTTTTCAAAGTCTGATTCCACATGAAAACCAGGCCGGTTATTTTATTTTTATTGATGTAGATCCCGCGGCGGTAGATGTAAACATTCACCCTACCAAAACGGAGGTGAAGTTTAGAGATGAAAAGGTGATTTATGCCATTTTACATGCGGTAGTAAAGCGTTCTCTGGGACAGGCCAACCTTACCCCCTCTCTTGATTTTAGCGATGCCCAGTCTATTGACATCCCCTTGCCCGAAAAGGGAAAAATATTTTCTGCACCGGAGGTAAAAATTAATCCGGGTTACAATCCTTTTGGAAAAACCAGCGGTTCCCCTTTCGACATGCGCCGTGCGGCAGATCTTTCCCAATGGCATCAGCTTTATGCCCCGGATCAGACACCTCATCAGCAAGCGGTAAATCCGAATGAGCAAGCAATGATTCCCTCTAAAGGGGAGGAAGAAACAGAGGAAAACAAA
The DNA here is from genome assembly GCA_040383885.1 of Flavobacteriales bacterium. Taxonomy (GTDB): domain Bacteria; phylum Bacteroidota; class Bacteroidia; order UBA4408; family UBA4408; genus JBEICQ01. The sequence goes on from JBEICQ010000002.1 coordinate 40,050, forward strand.
CATCTTTTTCAGTTTGCAAATCAGTACCTTCTTTTTTCAAAAAACGGAACCTTGTATGCCATAGATCAACAGCACGCACATGAACAGGTTTTATATGAGCGTTTTGTGACCGGACTTGCTCAGCGAAATACTGCCTCTCAGCAACTGATGTTTCCGGAGCATGTAGAGGTGCAACCCCATCTTCAGCCCTTGCTCAAGGAATTGCTCCCCGATCTAAGGGAACTCGGATTTTTGTTGCAACCTTTGGGTATTCACACCTGGGTAGTGAGTGGGATTCCATCAGATGCAACCAACCAAAATCTGCAGCAGCTGCTCGATGATATGTTGCATGCTTTTAATGAAAGCAGACAGGATCTGTCAACGCGAAGGCAAACATTGTTGTGCGCTTCCCTTGCCAGAAAATTATGCATCAAGCGAGGAACAGAGATGAAACCAGACGAAATACAAGCACTGGTAAAAGCATTCTTTGCCTGTGAAAACACCAGACATACTCCTTCCGGAAAAAAAATAATGACCATGCTTTCGCCCTCGCAGTTGGGAGATTTAATTAAGAACCAAGCCTAAATGAGCCAATATTACCGCCCTCAGGGATTTAATTTGTTGCCGGAAGTAACCAAGAACCTGTTAATCATTAACGGTATTTTTTTTCTGGCCACTATTGTCCTTCAAAACCGATTTGATATTGACCTGAATGATATACTGGGACTCCATTACTGGGGGGCAGAAAAATTCAGGCCCTACCAGTTTGTGACTTACATGTTTTTACACGGCAACTTTCAGCACATTCTCCTTAATATGTTTGCCTTATGGATGTTTGGTTATGCGGTTGAAAATTACTGGGGGGCCAAGCGCTTTCTTATTTATTATCTGGTTTGCGGATTGGGTGCTGCGTTTACTCATTATGCAATCTTCTTTTTTGAGAGCCGCGAAGCGCTTTCAGCCTTTGATGCATTTTTATTGAATCCCAATGAGCCGGCCTTACAAAGTCTGATCGAAAGATTTTCGGTAAATAGTCCTGCCAGTTTTATAAGAACAAAAGATTTTATTGATACATACAACCAGAAGTTTGCGATTAATCAAACAGATGCTTTGTCGTATGCCCAAATTTTTGTACAACAATTGCGCGCAGATTACCTCAATGAACCTGTGGTGGTTGGTGCCTCTGGCGCAGTATTTGGCTTACTCCTTGCTTTTGGAGTATTGTTTCCGAATGCAGTTATCTACCTCTATTTTTTTCTTCCGCTCAAGGCAAAATATTTTGTGATTATTTATGGAGCCTTCGAACTTTTTTCGGGCATTGCAAACAGCGGGATGGACAATGTGGCGCATTTTGCACATCTTGGAGGGATGCTTTTCGGCTTTTTGCTGATCCGCTATTGGCGAAAGCGACCACCCGATAATTATTTTTACATCTGATGAAACACCCCGGTAAATTTTTTTCGTTTAAAGCATAAAGTATGTGGGAAGAACTAAAACAACAGTTTAGAAATGGGCAGATGTTCACAAGGCTGATTCTGGTGAATGTGGGAATTTATCTGATCACTGCAATCAGCATTGTTTTTTTTCATCAGTTCAGTACCAGCGTAAGCAATGAATTTTTGCTCAGGTACACGGCTGTTACCAGTAACTTAGGGGAACTTTTATTCAAGCCTTGGACCCTCATCAGCTACCAGTTTATTCACCAGCAATTTTCTCACATTCTTTACAACATGCTGATGTTGTATTTTGGAGGTCGCCTTTTTACCGAGTATTTATCAGATAAAAATCTTTTGCGGGTTTACCTTGGCTCCGGTATTGCCGGCGCATTGGTTTACATCGCCGCCTATAATCTCCTGCCGGTATATGCTGTTGAAAAAAACTATTCTCTTGCCATTGGGTCTTCCGCAAGTGCCCTGGGCATATTCATTGCCATTGCCACCTACATACCCAATTTCATGGTAAGCATCTTCATGCTCTTTGAGGTAAGGCTCAAGTATGTGGCTGTTTTTTTGGTTTTGTTGGACCTGATCAATCTCGACAAGGGAAATGCAGGAGGGCATTTTACCCATTTGGGCGGAGCCCTGTTTGGATACCTTTATGCAATAAATCTTCGAAAGGGAAGGGACTGGTTTGGTGGCATGAGTCAATTTTACGAAAACCTGAAAAAGCGTTTTGCTTCGCCCAAGCCATCTCTTAAAAAAGTATACCAGGCAGCAAGTAAAGATACGGCAGCAACTGCCTTTCAGAGAGAGCGGATGAAACAGGAAGTGGTAGACCGTATTCTGGATAAAATATCCCGCTCAGGATACAACAGCCTCACCAAAGAAGAAAAAGAAATTCTTTTTCACGCGAGTAAGGATAAATAAATCTGTACGCATTTGATGATCTGTTAAAAGCTCAATTTCGCCCTTAAAAATCCCCTGTGAGTAAGGGCCTGGAAGGAGTTGTTGATGTCTGCAAAAAACGATTGCCACACCAGACTAAGGTCCCAATGATTGCTGAGGCTGTACTGTAAGGAAGGAAGCAAGAGTCCGATGTTTGATCCGGGCGCAAAAAGGCTCGTCATGTGTGCAGAAAACAAAGGGTTTATTTCCTTGCTCACTCCCACAATACAATTGTATGCACCAGGCATCAGGTTGCGTGCCGAAAGGCTGAAATTCAGGGAGTATGAATTGTTTACGGGAGAAGAAATCCCTCTGTTGTTCCACAAAAAGCCGGCATTGACATACCATCCCCGCGAAAACATGTAATCCCATTCTATCACCGCATTGCATTGTGCTTTTGTAGAAAGGGAGGAAGTAAAATATTGTACTTCACCTTTGAATCCTGCCTTTGCGATGTTTCCGGCCCAACCTGCACCCAGGGTTATTTCATTGTGGTATTTTCCGGCATTTATTTGCCAGTCGTAGCCATGAGTATTAAAAAAGTATTTTAAGGCTGCGATGGTTTTGTTGTTAGAAAAAGAAGGGCTCAAAGCCAAATCAGCATGGTCTAAGTCGTTCATCCGGTATTGCAAACAAATTGCATCGCTACCTGGCCTCTCTTCATAGTCAAAATCAAGAAAATTAAAGGCATTAAAAATATCATTCGGATTCCAGGTATTGGCCATCCCCCAGTGAATCCTTTGGCGTCCCGCCCTGAGTGTCCATTTTCTGCTCTTGTATTCCAACCATAAGCGTTCTGTATTGGAAAACAGAACCATGTTGTTTTTTTCCATCCATCGAACAGAAGCGTTCACTTGTTCATTGCCATTGCGCAAGCCTGAGCTAAATCCGGGGACAGTTCGCACTTCGTCTCCCCAAAAATAGCGGTTGCGAAATTCGGCTGCTGCAGAAAAACCACCGGGTGAAGACAATCGAAAATTCAGCCGCTGGTGAATCAGCAGGGTGGTTTGATGCTGAGAAAAATGCGCATCAAAAACAACATAGGGCAAGCCCTTTATATACCCTGCTGCTTCTATTTTTAGCGGAAGCAAATGTTGTTCAGCAAAAGCAATATGAGCACTTATTGTTAAGAGCATGAATACCGATGCGAAGGATGATCTTGTTTTTTCAGGAAGCATCATGTTGCCGGATTTTAAAAAGTGCGCGCCGGCATCGTGTCTGAAAAAATTTTTCCATCTACCAGTGTAATTACTCTTCTTGCTCTTTCGATAACTCTTTGGTCGTGGGTTGAAAACAGAAAGGTGATGTTTTCTTCTCTGTTCAGTCTATCCATGATATCGAGCAGGTTGGATGCTGATTGGGTATCAAGGTTGGCGGTGGGTTCATCTGCCAAAACAAATTTGGGCTTTGAAGCAAGGGCTCTGGCTACGGCCACCCTTTGTTGTTGTCCACCGGATAGTTCAGATGGCCTGCTGTTGAGTTTGTCTTCCAGCTGAATTTCATGAAACAATTGTTTTATCCGCGCATTCCTTTCTTTTGCAGGCGTATGCTGCAGATGCATGATCAGCTCCACATTTTCTTTCGCAGTAAGCACAGGTATCAGGTTGAACGACTGAAATACAAAACCAATATGCCTGAGCCGGAACTCAATGAGCTCGGCATCGGTAAGTTTTGTGATGTCTATTCCTTTGATTTTGATGCTGCCTGCATCTGGTTTGTCCAATCCTCCAATGAGGTTCAGCAGGGTTGTTTTACCTGATCCGGAGGGCCCTACAAGCGCCGTAAATTCTCCACGATTGAGGTGCAGGTGCACATTGTTTACAGCGTATACCGGAATGGTATCTGCATTATAAATTTTGCTGATGTTGTGGGCATCAATAACAGTTAAATCATCCATGTATGGGCTATTTTCTTAGGGCATCCACAGGTTTGAGAGAAAGCGCTTTTAAAGCGGGAAAAAGGCCGGAAATCAGGGCTGTAGAAACCACGATTAAGACCACCCTTGTGAGTTGTTCTGAAGGAAATTCAGGATAAACAATCTGAGAAAAGCCAAAACTTTTCATGAGCTCTTCGCGGAATGCTGAAAGATTGATACCCACGCGGTTGAAATAAGTGATGGTGGTCCATGAAAAGAACAAACCAAAAGGAAATCCGGCAAGTGTGAGGTAGAGGGTTTCACTTAGAATAAGCGCAAAGACTTTTGATTTGCTCATGCCCAATGCCATGAGCATGCCTATTTCCCTGGTGCGTTCAAGGATGGCCATGAGCATGGTGTTGATGATTCCAAAAGCAAGAGCGAGCATGATAATGGTAATGATGATGATGGAATACTGATTTGCAACATCAACCAGCAGCGCGGTCTCAGGAGAGAGATCCTGCCACTTCTCTATTTTTAAAAGTGGAAACAGGTTTTTCATTTGCAGGTATGTATCCTCAAGGGACTCGTCTGTATGCAGCAAAATGCACATTTCGTGAGAGGCCTGTTCCATGCCTAACAGGTGGTTGATGATTTGCGAAGGAATGTAAACAGATCTTTGATCGAGTGGGGCATTTTCAGATTCGAAAATACCGGCCACGCGACAAGCCGCAGAGATCATGTTGTTTGCCGAATCGGTAAACATAACAACAACTTTAGACCTAAGGTGCAGCTTTAGCTTGTCTGCCAGTTTTTTTCCTATCAGAACAGGGTTCCTCGTTTTACCTGAAAAATAAGTGCCTTCAATCAGTTTTTTATCAAGCCCGGAAACCCGCTTCTCTGCATCCGGATCGATTCCTAAAAGAATGACTCCTGCGCTGCCCGTAGCAGTAGAAAGCATGGCCGGAGCCAGCGTACGATAACATACCTCTTTTACGGCGGGAAGATTCCTTAGTCCTTCCAGGTTTTTTTTAGAAGGAAGCAGGTAGCCCGCCTCCAGGTCATCGGAAAATAAAGAATGATGAATTTGTATGTGTCCAACCTCTTTGTCTATCACCGTGCGCACCCTGCTTTTCATCATGCCTTTGTAAAGCCCAAGAACAGAAATTCCTGCAAAAAGGCCCAGGGCGATGGAGCTCATGATGATGAGACTCCTCGCAGGATTTCTCCAGATATTCCGCCATGCCATCAGGGTAATCATCTTCTTGAATCAGGATTTAAGGGTTTGTACAACTTGCATCCGTATGACCTTCCACACAGGATAGGCGGAGATCAGCAATCCTATACATAGCACAGCAAAGACTTGCCGGATAAAATAATCCGGATTCAGGGATGCCGGAATCACGGCTTCAAATCCAAACCTTTCCCACGAACTACCAAGCTCGCCTGAAAATCGGATGGGGTGAACATGCAGATAATAGACTAAGGGTACACTGAAAACAAGGCCAATGAAACAACCTCCCATAACCGTTAACAATGACTCCAAGGCAAGAAGCAGTGATAGTTTTGATTTAGACATACCAATGGCAAGCAGCATACCCAATTCTTTTTTTCTTTCTACCATCATCATGAGCATGGTTCCAAAAATGCCCATGCCCACCAAAAAATATAAAATCATGCGAAAGATGCCCGTGCTTACGCGGTCACTGTTAATATGCTGCCGGATATCAGGCATCATTTCTTCCCAGGTAAGCACTTCAAATTGTTTTCCCATCATAGCGCGCAAATGGCTTGCCGCAGCATCCGGATGATCATTTTTTGTAAGCATCAACACATAAGAGGTAATCAGATCATCCGCCGAAAACAATTCCTGAGCTAGTGTGAGGGGCATGAAAAGCACCTGGTCATTCAGCATGGGAGCACCAAACCTGAGTACGCCTCCGATGCGGTATTTCCCGGCTGCGGTTGATCCATGATATCCCTGACCAATCAGGATCAGCGTATCATTAACCTGCAGCTTAAGCCTGCGGAGCAATCCACTGCCAATCAGTACATCCTTGCTCTCAGCCCGCAGGTAATTGCCCAAAACCAGTTTTTTTTGAAGAGCGGTGCAATTATTTTCTTTCTTCGGATCAATCCCAACAACCATTACGCCTTTGGTAATGTCATGGGAAGCCGCAAGCGCAAACGATTCAAGCCTTGGTGTAAGCGATGCGATATTGGCAATGGCAAGAATTTTTTTCTCATCATGGAGAGATCTCCGAAACCCGTTTTCAAGTGATGGTTCATTCTGATAGCCTGCTGCATGCACCTGAATGTAACCGCTGTAATATCCCACAAGGTTTTCTACCAAATGTTCAAAGGCTCCGTTTTGCAGGCAAGTGAGGGTAACGGATAAAACCACTGCAAAAAATACAGCAGCCATGGAGACCAGCGTTCGCATGCGGTTTCGCCATAAATTGAGCCATGCCATTTTTATCAGCCACATCTTATTGCAGATTTTTCATGTTGTCTATGATAAAAAAAACATCTTCGATGGGCCGGTCAAACAAGACCGATTTATAGATCATTTCGGTGCGCTGTTTCTTTTTATCTGCAGGAATCATTTCTATGCGAGTAGGAATAAGTCGGTTATCCATCAGCATGACATCATAGGCATTCATCACGCTGATGAGGACTCCCTCCTCGTCATAAAAGCGCGTGTGCAGTTCGAGAAAGTCTTTTTTATCAATACATAGTATCAGCTTGCCCCAAATGACTGCCGATTCAGGTTTGGGCAACAGTTCAATAAGATAACAAACACGGTTTCCGATAAGGGTATCGCCTATCGTTTTGTGGGTGTAGTCTGTGAGCACAGATGATTCTCTCACCAGGTCATCATTACTAAAATCAGTACCCATCCATGATTGCGCCATCATAGAGGGTGGAAGTTTGATCGTTCTTTCGAGCACTGGCATCCAGTTCCATACTTCTTTCTTTCTTTTTAAAAACGCAATACCCTTGTCTTTTTTTGGATCCTGAATCAATATCATGGAGTAATCGGTGCCCTTAGACCAGGCTTTAAGTTTAATTTCCCGCGTCCATGAAGGCCTGATGGTCCGAATAACCAACTCGGCCTGCAGGGTCTTTCCTCGCATCCTCGTATCTGCTTTTTTAACGATGTCGTATGCCTCCTGGCCAAACCCCTTACCAATCATCATCAGCGCATACCCCAATGAAAATAACAAGCGGAAGAAATCGTATTTCATCAGGAGAAATGAGTTAAAATAACACAGAGGCAAAGAGTTTTCATAAGAAGAAGATAAAGGCAGCAGAGGGTTCCTGCAGCAGGTTGATCAAAGGTATACTAATTCGCCAATTCGATGCCTATCAAGTGACACTTTTTCACGAGATCATTACAACAGCAGCGAGAATTCTTTTTTGTAAAGTCATCTGATGAGAAATCAATCGCTTCATCCGATGAGCTTTATGGTTTTTCTGCTTCTGTAAAATCGAAGGAAAAGAGTGTATTAAGGATGATTCCATGATTGATCTGGAATGCTGTTTCGCCCCGGATGGTTCTTCCGTAACGAATCACCTGATTGAGATATCCCAGTTCGATTCGGAGCATCCGGTTGATGATTTTTCCCAATAAGATGCCCAAACGATTTTGGTCAAAAACATAGTCGCTACTTTTGCCACCCATACCCAAAAAAACTTCATCATAAAGCGCCAGATAGGGAAGCTTGATAGTAGTGTGTTCTGGGAAAAGTGGCATTTGAACCCTGCCCATATATCGAATGCGGTGTTTGGTTACGCGTAAATCCTCCTTTGCTGATGAAGCAGAAAGATATTGTCCAACAAATCTTTGCTCAAGGATCAAACGGTGTTGCAAAACTGTTTTTTCCACTTTTGTTGTTAATTGTAGCATCTGAAAAACCCGATGTTCCGAAAAAGTTTTGCCATACACATTGATGGGAAACTCGCCATACGGAAAGGTTTCAATCCAGGCATATCCCACTCTTATTAAAAAAGATTGGCCGGGATGAAAGTTGATGCCTGCCCTTAGCAAACTCTGTTGCGGATGAGTAATGGTATGAAACCGCCGCCATTGGTACTCGGCATGAATGCCGATTTTTTTGAAAGTTGCAGCGTGGTAAAAACATTGTACCAACCGATACGTCCCCCAGTTTTGATGCCGGCAACACAAGTGAAGGATCCTAAGAGTAATGCGAAAAAGACAAGCATAACAGATTTGTTCATTCGGCTGATGACAAAGAAAGGCCTGTAAAGAAAAAAAGGAATCATCAAAACCAGAGGAAATATATTTTATCAGAGGCCATCATCAATGTGTCTTGTTGAGGATTTTAGTCTGTAAGATTCTTCCATTTTCAAAAAGGCTCAGGAAATAGGTTCCGGGTGCAAGGGATTGCGTATTCAGCATCAATCCATTCTCGAAGAAATCAATCTCAGGAACAGGTATGTTTTGTCCCCACAGGGAAACTATTTTTACATGGATAGAAGTGACATCCGGCTTTTCTGAGAAAACAAACAACTGCCGATCAAAAGGATTGGGATAAACAAGCATCCCGGAATTTGCAGCAAGCGAGGGCGCTGTGGTTGGAATACACTGAGGAGCCGTTCCTGCTTGTTCAATAAACACGCCATTGTTTGCACTCCAGTGAAACCAGGATAGGTTTCCGCTGCCTTGCCAATCCGGAACAGAAAAGGTGTTTGTGCCACTTGCTGTTCCCCTGATGCGACATGCTTTTACAGCCTGTCCTCCCCGCGACCAGGTGAGCGCCTGACCGGGATTACAATTTTCCGGTGCAGGTTGAGAGAGTTCGCAATTGGAAGAAATAAAATAAGCATTGTCGTCATTGGCAGGCCAACCGCCAAACACCCTTCCGGTTCCGGAGCTATCAATACAAACAGCGGTATATTCTTCACAGGCAATGGCTCTTGCAAACACACCATAATCCGCATAAATTTTTGCTAAAAATGTCATCAGCCTGCCTTTTCTGTCGGGATTGTCGAAATGGGTATCGGTGATTACATTTTGTAAAACATCCTGTGCAATAAATCGTGTTGAGTCTACTGTAACCAGAGAATTATATGGATTGGCCAAAGCGACAGAGGAAGTAACGGTACCATTTTGGGCTGAGAAATAAAATCCACCCTGAATGGCCATGCCTGCACTGGTTCCTCCGATGGTGATGTGTCGTTGCGCAACCATGGCATTGATGAGGCTGTCTGCAGGAGTATTTCGCCAGGTAGATAGATAAGACCACTGATCGCCGCCGGCAAACCAGATGGCTTCTGCCTGTGCAATTCGCTGCAGCACATAAGGATGATAAGACGCGGCAGGACTTGTGCAAACAATGGTTTCAACCGAATGCACATCAATTCCCAGGTCGGTGTAGAGGTAGTTATTATATCCGTTGGCTCCCGAAGTACGCAAAACCAGGACATCGCCACCATTGGCCTGTTGAAGAAACCAGCGCATGGCGTTGTCGTCCTCGGTGGCGCCACCCATCAAACAAATACCGCCTTTGGGAGAGGTAAGCAGGTCGCTTGCATTACCGGTAAGATATGAGATATAGGGCTGAGCATGCAAAGCACATGATGCCAAACAGGCGAAGAAAAACAGGAGGAAGGGCTTCATGATGATATAAGAATTTCGGATGAGGTGAAGGTACATTTTTCCTAAAGCAAATCGATTGCTGCTCAACACAGAAAGGTTTGTTTTGGCTGACAACTGCCTTTGGAGAATGAGGGTGTGTGCCTATCTTTGTTTGCGGGGAATGGAGGAAAAAAACAGAAAAGGCAAAACAAAAAAGCCGGACAGCGGGACAGAAACGCCCCTGATGAAACAATACAATTCCATCAAGGCAAAGTATCCTGATGCATTGTTGCTGTTCAGGGTGGGAGATTTTTATGAAACCTTTGGTGCTGATGCAGTAAAAGTTTCATCCATTCTCGGCATTGTGCTTACCCGGAGAAACAATGGCTCCAGCGGAGAGACTGAACTTGCAGGATTTCCCTATCATGCCCTCGATACTTACCTGCCTCGTTTGGTGAAAGCCGGAAACAGGGTGGCCATCTGCGATCAGCTGGAAGATCCGAAACAAACCAAAACCATTGTCAAGCGCGGTGTTACTGAACTGGTCACTCCGGGGATTTCATACAATGAAAAAACCCTGGAGCAAAGGCAGAACAATTTTTTGGCGTCCCTTTACTGGCCCCCGCAATACCGCCCCGAAATGGCAAACAGTATTTGTGCAGCAGCTTTCCTGGATGTGAGCACGGGAGATTTTTTTGTTGCAGAAGGCAACAGCGCCTATATCCAAAAACTTATTCAAAACCACATGCCAAGCGAAGTGGTTTTTCCTAAAAGTCGCCATCAATGGGCACAGGATTTCACAGAAAAAGGATGCTATCCTTACTCCATTGATGATTGGGTTTACTCGGGCGATTATACCCATGAACTTTTGCGGAAGCAGTTGGGTACTCATTCATTGCGCGGCTTCGGGATAGAAGAGATGGAGGCCGGCATTACTGCAGCGGGGGCCGCCTTGCATTATCTTAAAGAAACAGCGTCCAGAGAAACGGCGCATATCAACCGCATACAGCGCATCGAAGAAGACAAATATGTCTGGCTTGACAAGTTCACCCTCAGGAACCTTGAGGTTATTCATGGCATCAACGACAGAGCCGTTAGTCTTTGTCAGGTCATGGACCATACCCTCACACCCATGGGATCGAGGATGCTGAAGCGATGGCTGGTCATGCCCCTCAGGGATACTTACGCCATTGCTGAGCGCCAGGGTGTGGTGGAGTTGTTTATCCATGAGGAGCAACTTGTTAACGAGGCTTCAGAATTGTTGCGTCGCTGCGGAGATGTTGAACGACTGGTGTCCCGTGCTGCCGTGCAAAAAATTACCCCAAGAGAAGTAGTGCAGCTTGGACTTGCCCTTGCGAGTATGCAATTGTTTAGGGAGCTGCTGAAAAAGTATACAAGCAAAACCCTGGTAGCAAAGTGGCACGATCGGTTGAACCCCTGCGATTACCTCCTGCAAAAAATACAGGCCGAGGTGCGCGAGGATGCTCCACCGGCCTTGCACAAGGGAAGCATCTTCAGAGAAGGGGTAGATGCAGAGCTGGATGAGTACAGAAGATTGCTCACTCATGGCAAAGAATACCTGCAAAAAATTCAGGAGCGTGAAGTACAGCGTACCGGTATTTCCTCACTCAAGATTTCCTACAACGCCGTGTTTGGCTATTACCTGGAGGTTACCCACAC
>JBEICQ010000003.1:0-48879 GCA_040383885.1 Flavobacteriales bacterium
GATAAGCAGGATGAGCGGAAAAGAAACCAGGTCGCGCAATTCTTTTTTGTAAAAACTTTTGGGTTTTAATTCACTTCTTTCACGAATCAGTTTAATAAGTTCTTCTTCCTGTCCCGGATAGAAAAGCTTCCCACCTGACTGCTTGCTGATTTGTTCAAGAAGAGAATGGTTGGCAAGCAAATCACTCAGTTCTGCAAATACGGGCTCCACAAGCAGGGTTCCTTTTTTCTCAAGCAGTCTTTCTCCAAGTTTGGTGCTTGCCGTAAATGCATAGCTGCCCGGCGGAAGCATGCCAGCATCCAGATGATAAGTCTTGCCTGACCTGGAAAAGGTAAAATCATAATTCTTGTTGTTGCCTGTGAATTTGATGTTGAGCTCAGGTTCATTTACCGGTTCTTTTGATTCGTTCAACAACCTTGCATCCATGAGAATGCTTTCATTTTCACTCACACGCGATTCAAACAACAATTCGAGAGGTTCTGCTGATCCGGTGGTTTGCAGGTATTGCAATGATTTCTGAATCATTCCTTCTACCACCAGGTGTGAGCCGGTGTTTCTGAATTCGTGCATGCTCCATTTCCAGAGACCCTCTCCGCAGATGTAGGCCAATTTTTGTTCACCTGCATCCCGAAAAAAAATCATTGGCATGCGGGTTTCGAGCGCACCCTGTTTTTGATAGAGCAGCACCCTGGAAGAGGGAATTTCCATCTCGCGGTTGTACAAGCTCTGCAGGGGAGGAAGCTGGGCCATGATTTCGGAAAAATCATTTTCAAGGGTAAACAAACCAAAGGCTTCGTTAGCAGACGGGAGCGATTCCAGCCAGCTTCCCTGAGGAAATCCTTTGCCTGCCGTGAACCTGGAAAAAACCTGCATCTGTGTTCGGATACCGGTAATAAAAAGTACCGGAATTTTAATTTGTTCTATTTTTTGCAACCAGGATGTATGAGCAGCCGAGGAAGGAATATTGTGCAAAACCAAGGCACGGTATTTTGAAAAATCACCATTGAAAGTAGCTGCAAGCTGCACATCCAGTGTAATGGATTCACCCGAGCCAAGCGCTCTTTTTATTACCTGTATGTCGGGATGAGGGGCATCGGCAAGAAGCAGAATGGGCTGCTTTTCCTCAATCACTTCTATGAAAAATTTTCGGGAATTATTAACCGTATTTTTTTCTCCACTGAGTAAACTTACTCTTGCTTCATATGCATACATACCTTTTCCCGGAGGGGTAAAAGTAAACCCTGTCTGCACAGATTGTTCCTGAGAACCAAAAGTAATCCTTCGACTATCAATGAGCTTTTCATTGCACAGCAATTCGAGATTTACTGTTTCGCCTTTGCAAGCCCTTGCAAACACCTGTAATTGCACTCCGCTTGAATTCCCCTTAAACACTTTTGGATTATGTCTTACATCGGCAATCATCACATCTCGGTGCAGGGTTGTATCGCCCAGGGCAATGGTAAATACCGGATGCGCAGAAGTGGCAGGAACAAACAAAGGATTTTGTCCGGTATTGTATAAGCCATCACTGATGAGGATGCCGGCACTCAGGTTTTGTCCCTCAAATGCATTGTCGATGTAATCAAAGAGTGCAGACATGTTGGTGGCCTTGTCTTTTCCGTCGACAGGAGCATTCTCAACAACTTTATTACCAAAGGAAACCACCTTCACATTGGCGATGGAGGAGAGTTGTTCTTTCAGGTATGCGGCCTTTGCATTGAGGTCATCGGGCGAGCTTGGTTTTGAAGAGGAAGCGATGGAAGCGCTGTTATCCAGGGCAATGGCAAGCAAGGGTTTTTCCAGGATACGAGTGGAAAACCTGATATAAGGTGAAAGCAAAAGTGCAAGCAGCAATGCCACCGACAATCCTCTGAGGGAGGCGAGGACAGCGCGTTGCGAGGCACTAAAATCATTTTTCCGATAGAAGTAAAACCACCATGAGAGCACTGCCGGAATGAGGATACACAGCAAGAGCAAGAAGGGGGATTCACGAAAGGAAATATCTGTCATGCAGATGGATCAGGTTAACATGCCACCACACACATGAATGGTCTGACCGGTGATATAGGCACTTAAATCGGATGCCAGAAAGAGTGCGAGGTTTGCCACATCCTCGGGAGTTCCCCCGCGTTTCAGAGGGATACTGTCGCGCCAGGATTGCACTGTTTTTTCATCCAATGCACCGGTCATTTCTGTTTCGATAAAACCGGGAGCAATCGCGTTGCAGCGGATATTTCGCGAGCCGAGTTCGAGGGCTACTGACTTGGTAAAGCCGATGATGCCTGCTTTGGAGGCAGCGTAGTTGGATTGTCCTGCATTGCCTTTTACGCCAACCACCGAACTCAGGTTGATGATGCTTCCTTTGCGGGCCTTGAGCATGGGACGCTGAAGGGCTTTTGTGATATTGAAAACGGATTTGAGATTGGTTCGGATTACCTCGTCAAACTGTTCCTCGGTCATACGCATGAGCAAACCATCGCGGGTGATTCCGGCATTGTTTACTGCCACATCTATTGTGCCAAAATCAGCAACTACTTTGTTGATGAGGTCCTCTGAAGAAGCAAAGTCGGCGGCATCACTTTGGTATCCCCTGGCTTTGATGCCAAACCGGGAGAGTTCATTTTCCAGTTCCCTGGCCTTCTCAACACTTGAGTGAAAAGTAAATGCGATGTTTGAACCATGCTCGGCGAACTTCAGCACGATGCCTTTGCCAATCCCTCTGGAGGCTCCGGTGATGAGTGATACTTTATTATCCAGTAGTTTCATCTTGTTGTTTTGCCCCAAATGTAGCAAATCGATGATTGACCAACAGAGGGGGGCATTCTTTGTGGCTTTTTAAAAATTGATAAAAGACCTTCGTTTGCCCAAATATCGCAGAGAAGCAGGTCATGTAAAGGCGGTTTTTATATTTTTGCAGCTTATGTCAATTGATCCGCGCATCATCCCTGATAAACTACCCCGCCATGTGGCCATCATCATGGACGGAAACGGGCGATGGGCAAAAAAACAGGGAGAGGAAAGGGTTTTCGGACACCAGCATGGGGTAAAATCAGTGCGGGACTGTACGGAAGCAGCCGCCGAACTGGGCATAGAATTCCTCACGCTTTATGCATTTTCAACCGAAAACTGGAACCGCCCCAAAGAAGAGATTGATGCGCTGATGACCCTGCTGGTAAAAACCTTGCATGCCGAATTGCCCACACTCAACAAAAACAGCATTCGCTTGCATGCCATCGGTCGTCTGCACCTGTTGCCTGAAGAATGCCAGCGCGAATTGGCCCAAACCATCAGTCAAACGGCAGGCAACAAGCGGCTCAACCTGGTGCTGGCTCTCAGCTATAGCTCCAAGGCTGAAATTGCAGATGCAATGAAAAAAATTGGTGACATGGTTTCTTCAGGACAATGCAATCCTGAAGACATTTCGGAAGAGATGATTCAGGAACACCTTTACACGCGGGAGATTCCCGATCCGGAATTGATGATTCGTACAAGCGGTGAGCACCGCATCAGTAACTTCCTGCTCTGGCAACTGGCCTATGCAGAACTTTACTTTACCGATAAGTTGTGGCCGGAGTTCCATCGCCAGGACTTTTTTGATGCCATAGTTGATTACCAAGGCAGAGAGCGTAGATTTGGAATGACCACTGAGCAACTGAAATACTGAAGATGCGTAGCAAACTGTTCTTCCTTTTCCTGCTGTCCATCGTGTTGTCGTCAGGTTTTGTATGTGCGCAAAACATCATCAACACCGAAGGCATTTCCCTGGATTACAACAATCCCGCGGAATACGAGATTGGAGGAATCGTTGTTGAAGGCACTGATTTTCTTGACAAATCAGTATTGATCTCAACCTCCGACCTGGTGGTTGGCCAGGTGATTGATATTCCCGGAGATGCCATCAACCAGGCGATAGAAAATCTATGGGACCTCAATCTTTTTTCAGATGTGGCTATTGTGGCAACAGAAAAAAAAGGGAATACCATCTTCCTTAAAATTCTGGTGGAAGAAAGACCGAGGCTTTCAAAATTTCGGATCAGCGGTGTAAAAAAAGGCATGGCAGACGATATCCGTGAGAAAATTAAACTGATGAAAGGCAAGATTGTTACAGACAATCTTATTGTAAGTACCCGTAATAAAATCACCGATTTTTTTGTAGACAAAGGATATCTCGATGCAGAAGTGGATATCAAGGAAGTAAAAGATACCACGGCACTCAACGATGTGATTCTTTACATCAATATCCGGAAAAACAAAAAAGTGCGCATACGCAAAATCAATTTCTCCGGAAACTCAAATATCAACAAAGCGCGTTTGCGCAGGTATATGAAAGATACCAAGGAATATCGCTGGTGGAACATCTTTAAACAATCCAAGTACATTGAAGAAAACCTTGAAAAAGACAAACAAAAAATCATTGAAAAATACAATGCAAGAGGATATCGCGATGCGGCTATCGTGAAAGACACGGTTTACAAAGCCGGAAAAGGATATGTAGACCTGGATATACAGATTAACGAAGGAAACAAATATTACTTCCGCAACCTCACCTGGATAGGCAATGCAAAATATACTTCACCCGAGTTGTCATCCATATTAGGAATTAAAAAGGGGGATATCTTTAATCAATCATTGCTCGACCAGCGGCTATCGGGAAGTCAGGATGGACGCGATATTTCCAGTTTGTATATGGATGATGGTTATCTTTTCTTCCAGGTAGTGCCTACCGAGGTGCTTGTGGAGAATGATTCCATAGACATTGAGTTGCATGTATATGAAGGCAAACAAGCCCGCATCAACAAGGTTACGGTGAGCGGCAATACCAAAACAAACGACCGGGTAATCATGCGTGAAATTCGTACCCGCCCGGGTCAGCTTTTTAACCGAAGCGACATCATGCGTACCCAGCGTGAGCTGGCGCAGTTAAGGTATTTTGACGAACAAAAACTCGGGGTAAATCCAAAGCCTAATCCCGCAGACGGCACTGTTGATATCGAATATGTGGTAGAAGAAAAACCCAGCGACCAGGTAGAACTTTCTGCAGGTTGGGGACAAAGGGCGCTTATCGGAACCCTGGGCTTATCATTCAATAATTTCTCAGCCCGAAACCTGTTCAAGCGGGATTCGTGGAAACCTCTGCCGGCAGGCGATGGACAGAGTCTGACGCTAAGGGCGCAATCCACCGGAAGGGCCTTCCAGAATTACACAGCCTCATTTATCGAGCCCTGGCTGGGCGGAAAAAAACCCAATTCCTTCAGTTTTTCTATCTACCATACACGCCAAAATCCGCTTGGGTTGGGACTTTCAGACCCCAGCCTTCAACTGCTTACTGTAACGGGTGTGAGCACAGGATTAGGAAGGAGATTACAAGTGCCTGATGATTACTTTCAACTCTACCAGGAAGTGGCTTTTCAGCGCTATTACCTCAAAAATTTTAATACCGGAATTAACTTTCCGGTAAGCAATGGGGTGTTTTTGAACTTCACTTACAAAATCAATCTGTCCCGCTCATCTGTGGATGCCCCGATCTTTCCGCGATCAGGGTCATCCGTTTCCACCACCCTGCAAATTACGCCACCTTACTCCTACTTCCGAAAAGACGAAGAGAACGGATCATCCGCTTCCTACTATAACTCCGAGAGCATCACTCCCAAGTTTGTAGAATACTACAAATGGAAAGTCTCCACTTCCTTTTTTACTGAGCTTGCCGACAAGCTGGTTCTCAACTTCAGGGCGGGATTGGGTATCCTGGGGTCTTACAATACCAAGTTGGGAAGCGTGCCTTTTGAACGATTCTGGCTGGGAGGCAGCGGCCTGGTGGGGTTTGCCCTGGATGGGCGTGAAATCATTGCCCTGAGAGGCTTTCAGAATGCAGGCGAAGCTACCGAACCAGACAATACAAAAAATCCACCCAGGGTAATTGGGGGTGCCTCGATCGTAAAATATGTGATGGAACTGAGGTACCCTATATCACTGAATCCCTCAGCAACCATTTTTGCGCTTGCCTTTGCAGAAGCCGGTAATTCGTGGATGAAGGTTGGCAAATTAAATCCCTTTCAGGTGGCCAGATGTGCGGGGGTCGGACTCAGGGTATTTCTGCCCATGTTTGGTCTGCTTGGCCTGGATTATGGATGGGGTTTCGACAATCCCTGGGGAACTCCCAACAATGGGAATGGCAAAGGACACTTTCAGTTTACCATTGGTGCCAATGTGGGGGACTTGTAACTTTGGCACAATTTTTAGGTAACTTCATCGCTTCAATACACATGGTATGAAAAAGCTCATCAGCATAGCAGCAACAGTTTTTCTGTTTACCCTTAGTGCATCTGCTCAAAAATATGCATATGTAGAAACTGAGTACATTCTGAGCAATGTGCCTGAATATAAATCAGCCCAGTCGCAGATTGACAACATGTCGGTGCAGTGGCAAAAAGAAATCGAAGCCCGTTACTCAGAAATTGATAAGATGTACAGGGCCTTTCAGGCGGAATCGATCTTGCTCACAGATGAGATGAAGAAAAAGCGTGAAAACGAAATTATTGCCAAGGAAAAAGAAGCCAAAGACCTCCAAAAGCAACGCTTTGGGGTGGATGGGGATCTTTTTAAAAAGCGCCAGGAATTGGTAAAACCCATTCAGGACAAAATTTACAATGCCATCAAAGCCCTTGCAGAAAAGGGAAATTATGCTGTGATATTCGATAAATCAAGCGATTTAAGCATGCTTTATGCCAATCCCAAATACGACAAAAGCGACGATATTCTGGTAGGCATGGGTTACAAAAAAGGGAATCGCTCGGGAGCTGCAGGAGCCAAAGGCGGTTCAACCGAGGGTGGAAAACCTGCCGGTGCAGGAACATCAGCTCCGGAGAAAAAATAACAGGATAATGTCCTGCTGCTTATATTCGCACCTTCAAAATAACCATTCACAATGATGAAAAAGATTTTTGCATCTGCCTTGTTGCTCTCAGGCATGCTTTTTAGTACGCCCATGATGGCGCAAAAAACGGGGTATGTTAACCTGAATGACCTGCTCTTGCTGATGCCCGAAAGAAAAAAAGCAGAAACGGATATTCAGGACTATGCCAAGCAACTGGATGGCCAGATGAAAACCATGTCGTCTGAATATGAAAACAAGGTTTCTGATTACCAATCGAAAGAGGCCCTGATGACAGAGCCGGTTAAATTGGATAAGCAAAAAGAACTGGCTGATCTGGAAGAACGCATCAAGAATTTTCAGCAAACCGCTCAGGAATCTCTTCAGAAAAAACAAAATGAACTGCTCGAGCCAATGATCAAAAAAGCGAAAAAATCCATCGAGGATGTGGCGAAAGAAAATGGATACAAGCAAGTGCTGGATACCAGTTCAGGTTATGTTCTTTACAACGACCCTGCAGACGACATCCTTCCATTGGTAAAGAAAAAGCTAGGCTTGTCAGCAGAAGCCTCACCGGCAAAAGAATCAGTTCCTGCTCCCAAGAAATAATCTCCACCTGCTCTGCTCCACAAGTAAGTAAAAGCTTTTGTGAGAGGCAGGCAACACACTGTGAGATTCCTATTTTTCTGCGGCTTCAATAAGAAACTTTTCCTGCCTACACCTGCGCTCTCCGGAGGCACGCAAATATGCAGTGGGTTCATCGTCTGTATGCACAAACTTCCCTTGGTGTGATTCAAAAGCAATTGTATCCCCGCTAAAACTGTGTAGGGTAAATATTTCCCATGTACCAATCTTGTTTCGATTGGCAACAATTGTGTCTTTTCTATCCCCGTCTGCACTCAGGAATTTTCCGCGGGCATTTTTTACGAGCACGCGTCCATCATGATCTATCCTGATGATGCTAAAAATTTCTGCCTTTTCATAGGATACTTCTCCGGCCACAAGCGCATCGTTCCTCTTAGGATCTGTTTTCAGATAGCCACCCCGCAGACATTTAATCCTTACATTTTCATGTTCCATCAGGTCGATCATCAGATTGTTGCCAAAACATGTTTTCATGATTTTGCCTTCTCCAACATTTTTTTTGAACTCAAACCAATCCCAGTAAGGTCGTCCGTTAAAGCAATACTCAAAGGCAGAAAGGGTGTTTAGATTGATAAGCAGAAGAAGAGAGAGAATAGCGTAAACTGTTATTTTTTTTCCTGTGCCCGAAACCCCTGCTAAAAACGCAAAAAAAGGCAGACTTATCAGTGGAAGAATATCCACCAGGGCGCGGCATCCGTAGGCGCAACCCAAAAACCAGGAATACCAGGAAGCATAGAGGTAGCTGAACAGGAGAAAGCAAACCAGGATAAAAAATGCAGCGTATTTTTGATGAAAAATTTGATGGAAAGAGGAAGCCACAACAACAAGCAGCAAGGGTGAGTAAAGAAACATTCCATTGAGTGGAGAGAACCACAATTCAGCCAGTTTGGGGGAATCCAGGTATTGAAAAGACTCCTTTGCATAGGTGTTCACAAAAAAGTTACCATACGCAAATTGGTTATATGCCAGTTGAGGCAAAACAAAGAGGATAAAAACAAATGCGAATAAGCCCGGACGACTGCTTTGAAAAATAGCAGACATCCTGAGGCGCTCCCCTGCTATTGGAAAAAGACAAACTGCAAATACAAAAGGTACAAAAAGGATATTGAGGTGTCTTACAACGAAAATGAGAGAAACAAGCACCGGAATCCCGATATAGAGAACAGGACGATTGCGTGATGCAGGATGATGCAGACAGGTATGAAGCAGAAAAAGCAGCAAGGAGAAAAGAAAAAAACTATAGATGTGTGACATCCCGGGTGCGTAAATGGCGTAATAAAAAAGATTGGTGCCAAAAAGCAGAAAAAGGAGTCCAATTACAACTACCCTGACTGAGAAAAAAAACCTGAGGTACCGATAAAGAAAAAACAGTCCGGCGTAGAGGTAAAGCATCCCTGAGATAGCAATGGCTTGTTGGTACTTCTCTGAGAAACCATTGGCATCATCCCGTAAAATCAAGGCAAGGGTATGTGCAGTTAAAAATGCCGGGGCATTCAGCAAGGCCACGCCGTAAGGATATTTGGTTGTGACTTTCCCCTCCTTTACAACAAATCCATTGCCCAGAAACGGCAATACATGTTGCGGCATATTGTCATTTCCGAATCCGTAGATAAAGGTGCATGGAAGATAGACATAGTAACCGGCTGCATCAGCATAAATGGGTTTTTTAAAGTTTTCGAATACGGCAGCATGATAATTCCATGCACGGATAAGAAAAAACAAGCCCAAGGCAAGGAACAAAAGCCATTTGCCTTGTTGCCGGAGTATTTGTAGCATGCTCATCGGCTGGTTTTTCATGCATCAAAGCAAAACAATTTTTGCAAATTTCGGGCAGTGGAAACATCCTGAACAAAGTATTCGTGATCATCCGGACAAGCGAATCAGTTTTAACCTGCGGTAGGATGCATGCAGCATTTCATCCAAAGGCATCAGACACATTGGGTTTGAAGGGTGGAAAACAAAATCGCCCACCCTTGAGGGCAGGCGATTTGCAACAATCAATTAAAAGAACCCGGTTTAACTGCCGCACATCTCACAACCTTCCGGATTGTCGAGAGAGCAGGCAATCTGAGCCAAGGCTAGGTTTTCTGTTTCTTCCGAAGCCTGCGGCAAAGCTGATTGGTTTACCGGTAGAGAGAAAAGGTCTTGCGAAGAGGCATCGCCCGTGGTGTGCATGGGATTTTCTGCAACAGGTTCATGCGTATCATTTTTCTCAGTTGATTTTGGCGCATCGGCCGCGTGTTGCTCTACGGTAAATTTAATGGCATCAGCAGCTGCTTTGGTTCGGAGGTAATACATACCGGTTTTGAGGCCCCTTTCCCAGGCATAAAAATGCATGCTGGTGAGTTTACCAAAACTTGGATCCTGAATAAAGAGGTTGAGTGATTGCGACTGACAGATATATGCCCCGCGCTCGGCGGCCATGTCAATCACTGTTTTTTGTTTGATTTCCCAAACGGTTTTATACAAATCCTTAATGTTTTGTGGAATTTCATCAATCTGTTGAATGGAACCGTTGTTGAGGATGATTTTGTTCTTCATCTTTTCGTTCCACAAGCCAAGATTCACCAGATCCTTGAGCAGGTATTTATTCACGATGATGAATTCTCCGCTGAGGGTTCCTCTCTTGTAAACATTGCTTGTGAAGGGCTCAAAACATTCGTTATTTCCGAGTATCTGGCTTGTGGAGGCAGTGGGCATAGGGGCGAGCAAGAGCGAATTGCGCAAACCATGTTGCATCACTTCTTCGCGCAACACATCCCACTCCCAGCGATTGCCGGGTGTAACGCCCCACATATCAAACTGGAAAATGCCTTTTGATGCAGGAGAGCCTGCGAATGTTTCGTAAGCACCCAGTGACTTGGCAAGATCCTTAGAAGCGGTCATTGCACCGTAATAGATGGTCTCAAAAATTTCTCTGTTCAGTTTTTTGGCTTCTTCGGATTCGAAAGGCATGCGCATCAGACAAAATGCATCTGCCAATCCCTGCACACCAATGCCGATAGGACGGTGTCTGAGGTTGCTGTAGCGTGCTTCAGGAACCGGATAAAAATTACGGTCGATAATTTTATTGAGGTTCTTGGTAACGGTATAACTGATTTCAAACAGCTTTTGAAAATCAAATTCTCCCTTGTTTACAAACCTTGGCAGTGCAATAGAGGCCAGGTTACAAACGGCCACTTCATCGGCTGAGGTGTACTCTAATATTTCGGTACAAAGGTTTGAGGATTTGATGGTACCCAGGTTTTGCTGATTGCTTTTGGCATTGCAGGCGTCTTTATAGAGCATGTAAGGATTGCCTGTTTCAATCTGGGATTCAAGAATGGCAAACCAAAGTTCCTGTGCTTTGATTTTTTTTCTGGCACGGCCATCGGCCTCATACTTGAGGTATAAATCTTCAAAAGCCTTGCTATGGGTGTCGGAAAGACCGGGTGCCTCATTGGGGCAGAACAAACTCCATTCGCCGTTTTCTTTTACGCGCTGCATAAACAAATCAGGAATCCAAAGGGCGGTAAACAGGTCGCGGGTGCGAAGTTCTTCCTTGCCATTGTTCTTTCTGAGATCGAGGAAATCGAAAATATCGGCATGCCAGGGTTCCAGGTAGATGGCGAAACTGCCTTTGCGTTTTCCTCCTCCCTGGTCGACATAGCGGGCAGTGTTGTTGAACACACGCAGCATGGGAATGATGCCATTGGATGTACCGTTGGTTCCACGAATGTAAGAACCTGTGGCCCTGATGTTGTGGATAGACAATCCGATTCCGCCTGCACTTTGCGAAATTTTTGCGGTTTGCTTCAAAGTATCATAAATACCTTCGATACTATCGTCCTTCATGGTAAGAAGGAAGCAGGATGACATCTGAGGCTTGGGAGTGCCTGCATTAAACAGCGTGGGGGTAGCATGTGTAAACCAGCGTTCGCTCATCAGATTGTATGATTCAATTACGCTGTCGATATCCTCTTTATGAATGCCCACAGCCACACGCATGAGCATGTGCTGCGGACGCTCCACTACCTTGCCGTTGATTTTTAGGAGATAAGATCTCTCAAGGGTTTTAAATCCGAAATAATCGTAACCAAAATCTCTATCGTAGATGATGGTTGAATCCAGCAACTGGGCATGGGTCATGATGATTTCATATACATCATCGGCAATCAGGGGTGCGTTTTGCCCGGTTTTGGGGTCTATGTAGCGATAAAGGGCCTCCACCGTTTTGGAGAAGGATTTGTTGGTGCTTTTGTGCAGGTTACTCACCGCGATTCTGCTGGCAAGCAGGGCATAATCAGGGTGAATGGTGGTAAGTGAAGCAGCTATCTCTGCAGCCAGGCTATCAAGTTCCTGGGTGTTTACGCCTTCGTAAATGCCTTCAATTACCTTCATGGCCACCTGGTAAGGGTTTACATGGTTGGGGTCGAGCCCGTAGCACAACTTTTGAATGCGGGCGGTGATTTTGTCAAATTTGATTGATTCCTTGTTTCCGTCTCTTTTAACTACGTACATATCGGTATTCCTTTATTGAGTTGTTCGTGATGATGTTTTTGGTGTTTGATTCATGGGATTTTAAGCGCCTCATGAACGGTAACAAAAATTTAACTTTTGTATTCACCAATCAAGTGGGATGAATCAACAATTGTCAATAGTTTTAAACATTGTTTCAATTGCCTAAAAACCAACATAATTACCGGTTTTAAACAGTTTTATGTTAATTAGTTTTCTAAAAAAATTAATACAGAATATTTGCAAAAACCCTCCCTCTTTAGTAAGCAGAAAAACGAAAAATGGGCATTTCTCACTGTTTAGCCTTTTGACATAAAGATTAAACAGAAAGAATGAAGATAGGTTTTTCTCATAACGAAACCAGAAACAGACAAAGAAAATCTAAACCGAACATGCAGCAAAACACTTTTGGCTTGAAGAAGAAAGTCAGGTAAAACCCGTCAATTTTATCAAATAGGTTAAAAAAGGAATGATGTCTTATGTATAAACAGGATGCGGCATCCAACCACAAGATTTCTGCGAGGAAGAGACAAAAAACCTTTTAATAATATGAAACAGGGAGACAGGCGTTAAAAAGTTACCCACATCAAACGCAAAAGAACTTATCCAAACAGGCCTCGGCGGAGGTGTTGAGATTCGATGTAATTTTGCCGCACAAAACCATACATGGATCAAACATACGACATCATTGTTATCGGTGCGGGAGCGGTTGGGATGGCCACCGCACTCAAGCTCAATACAAGACATCCTCAACTTAAAATTCTGGTACTTGAAAAAGAAAAGGAAGTGTCTCTCCACCAGACGGGACATAATTCCGGGGTCATTCATTCAGGCATCTATTATAAACCGGGTTCATACAAAGCGAGACTCTGTGTAGAAGGGCGCAGGGAGCTCGTTCGTTTTGCCAAGGAGCATCACATTCCGCATGACATCTGCGGCAAGGTGATTGTGGCAACAGATCCTTCCGAATTGGATCATTTACAAAAAGTATTCTCCCACGGACAGGCCAATGGGGTGGAAGACATCAGCCTGATTGGCCCCAATGAAATCAAAGAGATTGAACCCTTTTGTGAGGGAATCAAAGCCATCAGGGTAGGCTGCACAGGCATCATCGATTATGCAGATGTTACCCGCAAATATGCCGAAGTATTCAGGGAGTGCTTTCCGCAAAGTCATGTGCAAACCGGAGCCGGAGTTACCGCCTTTGAAAAACACGCAGACCATACCCTTGTGCATACTGCCCGTGGCAATTACAAAGGCAAATACATCATTGCCTGTGCGGGTTTGCAGAGCGATCGGATAGCGCGTAAGGAAGGTACACCCAGCGATGCCGCCATTGTGGGTTTCCGCGGAGATTATTATGATTTGTCTGAAACCGGCATGCACAAAGTAAAACACCTCATTTACCCAGTACCCAATCCCAAGTTCCCATTTCTGGGTGTGCACTTCACGCGGATGATTCATGGCGGGGTGGAATGCGGTCCCAATGCCGTATTTGTTTTTAAAAGAGAAGGCTACGGAAAAACCGATTTCAGTCTGCGAGACACTTTTGAGGCGTTTACTTACGGAGGCACCTGGAAATTTTTTGCCAAACACTGGCGCTTCGGTCTTGATGAATACAGGGGTGCCTTCTCTAAGCGCCTGTTTCTGAAAAGGCTCAATAAATTGATTCCATCCCTGGAGATGAGTGACATCGTACCCGGGAGGGCCGGAGTGAGGGCCATGGCACTGGCTCCCGAAGGAGAGATGATTGATGACTTTAAAATTGAAAAAAAGGGAAATGCCCTTCATGTACTTAATGCTCCCAGTCCGGCAGCTACTGCCTCACTTGCCATTGGCGGGGAAGTGGAGCGCATGGCCACCGAATATTTCCGACTTTCGCTATAAATGCTTTACCATTTCAGGTAAAATGATGATTTTTGACGGCACTAAAATATCTCTATGTTCACAGGACTGCTAATTGCCCTGCCCCTCTTTGTTTCTCTACTGATTTTTTTACTGCGTCCTCCATATGCCCGTCAAATGGCGGTGGTGGGTTCTGTGCTGCAATTTCTCCTGGGATTGTTTGTAATTACACAGCTTAAACACACCCATGAGGCACAACATGTGATTAACCTTCCTTGGATCCCTTCTATGGGTATTCACTTTTATGCAGGGATAGATGGCATCAGTGCCATTCTGGTCCTGCTTACCAATCTCCTGGTGCCCTTTATCCTGCTGGTGAACGGCAGAGACAAAGCCTCAGAAACCGCCGGATTCTTCGGGCTGGTAATGTTGATGCAGGCTGCGCTTGTGGGCGTTTTTACTGCCCGCGATGGCTTTCTGTTCTACATTTTTTGGGAGATGGCGCTCATCCCCATCTACTTTATCTGTCTGATGTGGGGAGGTAAGGAACGGATGCGCATCACCCTGAAGTTTTTTATCTACACCATGAGCGGTTCACTGCTTATGTTACTGGCCTTTATCATCATTTACCTGCATACTCCTTTGCCTCATCAGTTTTCATTTGAAGCGATGCTTACGGCATCAAAAAACATGGATGCAGGCTTGCAGGGCATTTTGTTCTGGCTGATTTTTCTTGCCTTTGCCATCAAAATTCCTGTTTTCCCTTTTCATACCTGGCAACCCGATACCTATACCGATGCACCGGTTCAGGGAACCATGCTTCTCTCGGGCATCATGCTTAAAATGGGAACCTATGGTCTGATGCGCTGGTTGCTTCCCGTGCTTCCGCTAGGTGTAAGTACCTGGGGATACACAGCCATTGTACTATCAGTGATTGGCATTATTTACGGTGCCGTTATCGCCATCATGCAGGAAGACTACAAACGACTGGCTGCCTATTCCTCCTTTTCACACGCAGGTTTGATTGCTGCGGGCATCCTCAGCCTTCAAACATCTGCCCTTCAGGGTGCCCTTGTGCAAATGCTGAGTCACGGTATGCTGGTGGTGGCATTGTTCTATTTAATTGAACTCATTGAACAACGGAGCCATACCCGTAATATTGGTGAACTGGGCGGTATCCGTACCCAATCGCCCATCTTCTCTGCCGTTTTCATGTTGGTGTTGCTGGGAAGTGTGGCCCTTCCTCTCACCAGCGGATTTGTTGGCGAATTTTTACTTATCGGAGGATTGTATGCCTACCATCCCTATCTGGCAGCCCTTGCAGGTGTAACCATCATCCTGGGAGCTGTTTATATGTTGAGGTCTTTCAGAAGGGCACTGCTGGGCGAGCCGCAAAAAGCTACCATCGGTTTTGCGGAGATCAGCTCCAACGAAAAATTGATTTTGTATCCCCTGCTCCTCCTGGTGTTTTTGATTGGCATCTATCCCAAGCCGCTGCTTGATCTCTCGGAACCTTCCGTAAAACACCTCCTTCAAACCATTCAATCACCCCATTTAACGCTGCGCTGATTCCATGAAATCTCTGATCCTCTTATCCGGACTGGGCGTATTTGCCCTCATCTCTGAAATCATCAGTCTGCGCAAACTTATTTTTCCTGTTATCCTTATCGGTCTTGCAGCGGTGATTGGCTTTGCTGTAAAAGACTGGAATGCAGAAGACTTTCATTTTTATAACCACATGATGGTTTTTGACAAGCCGGGAATGGCTTTCACCATGCTGCTTTGCGCGGTCACGATCTTGTGGTTCTGGATGGCCAAGCCTTACATTGAATCTGAAACACATATTTCGGATGCCGTTGCCTTGGTTCTTTTTGCGCTTACCGGTGCGGTGATGATGGCAACTTATGGAAACATGGTGATGCTCTTTCTGGGTATCGAAACCCTTTCTATACCCATGTATGTGCTTGCAGGAAGCCGCAAAAACAGTTTAAACTCAAATGAATCCGCACTGAAATATTTTCTGATGGGTGCTTTTGCTACCGGCTTTCTTTTGTTTGGTATTGCCCTTATTTACGGAGTAACCGGCGCTTTTCACCTGCATTCCATCGCTGATTATGTACAGGCAAACAATGGTAACTATCCTCCCATGTTTTACGCCGGCATCACTCTGGTTGGTATTGGCATGTTGTTTAAAGTATCCGGATTCCCATTTCATTTTTGGGCGCCCGATGTTTACACGGGTGCTCCTACTCCGGTAACCGCTTTCATGGCCACCGTGGTTAAAACAGCTGCCTTTGCAGCTTTCTTCCGTCTGTTCTCCTGGTGCTTTGGCGGGATATCCGGTAGCTTCATGCAATGGACCGGCATTTTGTGTGCCTGCACCATGCTTATCGGAAATCTGAGTGCCATTGTTCAGGATAACATCAAACGCATGCTTGCTTATTCGAGTATTGCACATGCCGGATACATGTTGTTAAGTATCTTGTCTCTCAGCAAAAGCGGAAACGAGTCTGTGCACAATGCGCTGCTTTTTTACTCTGCTGCTTATTCTCTTGCCAGCATCATCTCTTTTACGCTCTTGCATCAAGTAGCACTTGCTACCGGTACCGAATCACTCTCCGGTTTTAATGGTTTATTCAAAAAGAACCGAACAGCTGCCATTGCTATGTCGGTTGCACTGATTTCGCTTGCAGGTATACCACCGCTGGCCGGATTTTTCGGGAAATATTTTCTGTTTTACAAAGCGCTGCAAGGTGGACATGTGTATGTAATCCTTTTTGCCATCCTTGCCTCACTTGCAGGTATTGCCTATTATCTGCGCATCGTGATTGCGATGTTCACCGGTGAACCTGATGCATCTTCTGAATTACATCTTACTTCGTCACACAAACTCTTGCTTGGGGTATGTACCCTTGGTTTGATTCTGCTGGGCGTGATGCCCGGATTGCTGGTGAATATTTTCTGAGAAAGAGAAAGATACAATACCGGCAACTTCCCTTTTTCCGATTCAGATAAAATCTTTACAAAACAGGTAGAAGTTAAAATGATTGGACTGTAACTGTTCAAGAATTTTTGCGTGCAAAAACTCTTTGGATAAATTTTCAACGCGTTTGTTTCGGATCCATTCAAAAGCTTTTTCTGCAATCAGGTGGGCTCTTTTATCGGGTGAGGATGATTCAGACCGGAGTGTATCGAGCAGGACTGCAAGTTCTTCTATACCCTGGTGATGTGCAGCAGAGACCTGGGCTGTTTTTTTATTTATTCCTGCATGTGAAAGCCTGAGCATCTCCAGAAGATTTTTAAAAAAAATGCTCGCTCCCGGACGGTCGCATTTGTTAAGTACATAAACATCGGCCACTTCCATCACCCCGGATTTCATTTGTTGCACATCATCGCCCGATTCAGGCACCAGCACCAGCATGGTATGATCCGCCAGTCCGGCTATTTCAACCTCACTCTGTCCAACACCTACGGTTTCAATCAGGATATGGGAAAAACCTGCATGCCTCATCACATCAGTTATCTCGATGATTCTTGCTGTGAGTCCGCCGAGCGCCCCTCTGGTAGCAAGGCTTCGGATATAAACCTTTGGATTCAGAAAGTAATCGCTCATGCGAATGCGGTCGCCCAGAAGAGCTCCCATGTTAAAAGGAGAGCTGGGATCAACTGCGATGATGCCGATGCGATGTGCGGGATTTTTGAGCAGATGAGCAAGCAGTGCATTTACGAGTGTGCTTTTACCTGCACCGGGAGGTCCTGTGATACCCAGCACTTGCGCACCTCCGGAAGCGGGTAGCTCCTGAAGAAGGGCTTCGTAACCGGAAACCTGATTTTCTACCAGGGAGATGGCGCGTGCAAGCGGCAGCCATTTGCCTTGCTGTACGCATTCCTGAATATCCTGGAGGGTGATCACTGGCATGAAAATCGCTATCTTAGCCCTGTAAATATAACAAGCTTATGATACTGGTACCAACTGATTTTACCCCGGTTGCAGATTGCGCAATGAATCATGCACTTGTACTTGCAAAAAACCTGGGAGACAGCATCCTTGCCCTGCACATCATTGAAAAAGAAACCCAAAAAAAAGAGGCAGAAGCAAAGCTCCAGAAGATTTTGTCGGCAGCTACTGCTCAGGGAATTAAAGCAGAGGGGCTTGTAAAAACCGGAAATATTTTTGCTGATATCGGCGCAGAAGCCGCAGCCGGAAAAGCCAAATACATCATCATGGGAACCCATGGCGTAAAAGGCATGCAACACATTACCGGAAGTCATGCACTGAAAGTCATCACCAATTCATCTATTCCATTTATCGTAGTGCAGCAGAGAAACATTTCTGCAGAAGGTTACAAAAGAATTATCTGTCCTTTTGATCTTTCAAAAGAGACCAAACAAAAAATGGCGCTCACCATTCAGGTGGCAAAATATTTCTCATCAAAAATTTATGTGGTATCTCCTTATGAGAGTGATGAGTTTTTAAAAAATACGGTAAAGCGCAACCTTGCCTTCGCCGAGCATGAATGCAAGATCAATCAGGTGGAATGCGAAACCATGGCGTTTCCGGAGAAAGGAAATTTTGTAAAACAAACCCTGCAGTTTGCAGCTTCAGTGAATGCCGACCTCATTACCATGATCAATACCCAGGAACCCGGTGTGCATGAATATATTGCAGGAACCGAGGAACGGCAGTTCATTACCAATGCAGCCCAGATTCCTGTGATGTGTATTCATCCAAAGGATATTGAAAAATACCAAAGCGTATTGTTTTCTTAATCACATTCTATTGAATCCAAAAGTTCTTCTGATTATCCGGCGGGAGTATCTTACCCGGGTGAGAAAAAAAAGTTTTCTCATCATGACACTCCTGGGGCCCCTGCTCATGGCAAGTTTGATTTTAAGCAGGTACTGGCTTGAGATGATTCCGCCGGAACCTCAGCAGATTGCGGTGGTAGATGAAACGGGCGTGTTTTTTAACAGCATTGAATCCAATGAAGTATGCCTTTACAAGCTTTACAACAACAATCTGGAATCGGCAAAGAAAAATATTTTCAAAAGTGATAACGACCTGATTCTATATATTCCTTCTAACATTTTAAGTGGGCAAACCGCACAGATTTTTTTTAAGAAACAACCCGGTATTGAAATCATTTCTTACACCCGCACGCAAGTGGGAAAACGGCTGCAGGAAGTAAAACTTATTGCTTCAGGAATTGAAAGAGAAAAGCTCTATCAAACAAAAACCAGCATCAAAATACTGAGTACAAAAATGCACGACAACGGAACCGAAGAAGAAGGAAACACTGAGGTGAAGCTGGCGGTTGGTTTTTTGGGTGGCAGCATGATTTATTTTTTTGTTTTTTTATTCGGATCTCAGGTGATGCGCGGAGTGATTGAAGAAAAAGCCAATCGTGTAATTGAATTGATTGTTACCTCAGTAAAGCCTGTTGAATTGCTGATGGGGAAAATCACCGGCATTGCGCTGGTGGGTCTCACACAATATCTGGCATGGATTTTACTCACCTTTGGCATCAGTACCTTTTCCATCAACTACCTGATGCAGGAATATCATTCATCCGATAAAGTGGAAGAGGTATACAAAAGAAATCTGCCAAAAAATGATGTTGAGATTTCTCAATGGGAAGACAGTGCCACATTATCTGCCATTGGCAGCATCAATTTTTATCTCTTGCTTCCCATGTTTGCCTTTTATTTTTTAGGAGGCTACCTTTTATACGGAGCTCTGTTTGCAGCCATTGGTGCAGCAGTAGACAATGAAGCAGACACCCAGCAATTTGTGCTACCCATCTCTCTTCCGCTGATTCTCTCATTTATTGCTGCACAGGCGGTAGTTTCAAATCCGGAAGGTGCACTTGCTCATTGGTTATCGCTGGTGCCTTTTACTTCCCCTATTATCATGATGGTGAGAATTCCGTTTGGTGTTCCGGTATGGGAAGTTGCGCTGTCTGCAGCTTTATTGATTTTCGGCTTTTGGATGACCAATTTTCTTGCTGCAAAGATTTATCGCACGGGCATACTGATGTACGGTAAAAAACCAAGTTTCGGGGAAATGCTCAAATGGATGAGATACAAAGCCTGATATGAGGATTGGCATCATTGACTGTGGTACCAATACTTTCAATTACCTGTTGGCAGAAGCCAAGGAAGGTGGAATGCCTAAGGTTTTTAAATCCGGAAAATTTGTAGTGAAACTGGGTGAGCATGGATTCCCCGATGGCAAGATCCATCCTGATGCTTTACAAAGAGCCTTCGATGCCCTCAACAACTTTCATCAAATCTGTTTATCGGAATCTGTTCAAGAATTACATGGCTGCGCCACATCTGCATTTCGCACAGCAGGCAATGCCTCTTTGTTGGTTGAACATTGTAAAAATTCATTGCGGTTTCCACTGAATATCATCAGTGGAACAAGAGAAGCAGAACTTATTCAACTCGGCGTTTTTGCTTCGGGTGTGCTACCCGAATATCCTACACTGATTTTAGATATTGGCGGAGGAAGCAATGAGTTGATTATCTCCAGCGGGGAGCAGGTACACTGGACAGGAAGCTATCCTGTGGGAATGGCACGGCTGATAAGTATGATCAGGCCCTCCGATCCAATCACAAAAGAGGAGATTGAGGTAGTTTATAAATTGCTTGATAAAGAAATGGGAGAAGTTGTATCCATGTGCCGGTCATTGGGTGTAAACCATTTGATTGGTGCGTCCGGATCGTTTGATACTCTTGCCGAAATGATCATGCTCAAAAAGAATCAAATGCATGGAAATCAGCATTTACCCGGATACCATTTTGAAATGAATGATTACGATGATGTTGAAAAATCCATTGTAAAGGCTTCTTACCCCGAGCGTCTTGCCATGCCGGGCATGTTGCCTTTGCGTGCGGAGATGATGGTGCTGGCAGTGCTAACAATTCGGTGGGTGATAAAATCCTGCCATATAAACAGATTATCCATGTCGGCCTTTTCGCTCAAAGAGGGTTTTTTGTTTGAGCGATTCCATTCAGCATAACCAAGTTTTGAATCAAATTTGTAATTTTGGTTATGCAATCAGCCAAGTACATGAATAGATTTCACATTGTCATGCTCTTGCTCCTTCCTTTCGTTGGAATCAAGGTCATGGCACAACAAAAAAAACAAGGGCCTGTTTCGGTAGACAACATCAGTAATTATGATATGCTGAAGGCTTCCGGACAGTTAGAAAAATTATATCCGCAATTTGCACCCCGAACAAGCCCGGAAAAAAAATTGCCTAAGCAGCCCGCAGAACCTCGATTTGGTATATTTAAGAGCAACAAAAACATGGTTGAGACAAGTTTCTGGTCTACTTCCAATGTTTGTGCTTCCTGCTTTACCCCGGTAGATTCTTTGCTCGATACCATCGTTCAGTTTACCAACGGACAGCCGCCCGAATACCGCAACGACGACGGGAGCACCGTGCAGATGAACCTGCCCTTTAATTTTTGCTTTTATGGTGACACCTTCAGTTCTTTCTGGATCAATACAAACGGTAATATCTCTTTTAATAATGCCGTAGGCACCTACAGTGCCTCCGGGTTTCCTGATCCGGTCGCAGTGATGATTGCTCCCTTTTGGGCAGATGTGGATTTAAGAAACGCCCAATCGGGATTGGTTTACATGAGACGCACACCTCATTATGTAATTATCAAGTGGGACAAGGTGGGCTACTTCAACAGTCAGGCTGACAAGAAAAATGATTTTCAACTTATCATCTCAGATGGTACAGATCCGATCATCCCGGAAGGAAATAATGTCCGGTTTTGTTATGCAGATATGCAGTGGACCACCGGTTCAGCCTCGCAGGGGCAGAACGGTTTTGGAGGTACACCTGCCACAGTGGGAGCCAACAGAGGAAATGGTACGGACTTTATTCAGTTTGGCAGGTTCGACCATCCGGGCAGCGATTATGATGGGCCGGCATCCACTACCAATCCCGATGGTATTTCGTGGTTAGACAACCAGAGTTTTACATTCAGCACTTGCTTCTCCAACAATGTGGCTCCCATCGTTACGGGCCTTGGATTGTGCGACACACTCACCGTTTGTGCCGGCGATACCATCCTCATCAACATGGGTTTTCTTGCCCCTGAAGTGGGTCAAAACACAAGCATTACAACAGTCATTGATCCGCCAACAAGCAATGTGATTACGGTACTTTCCAATACCCCCGGAAACAATGCCTTGCTACAACTTCAAATTGCCGGCAATCTTGCTAATCAGGGATATACAGTGATGGATGTTACGGGTACAGACAATGGCTCACCTGCAGCCAATACAATTGCCCGCTTGGTGGTTCATGTGATTGAATTCAATACCGCTGCAGCCCACCTCGATGCTGATTGTGACACGGCAAACGGAAGCATCACCCTGCGTGGATTTCCCGATTCCGCAAATTTTGAATACAGTATTGACGGGGGTACTACTTTCGTCACTGATACCCTTTTCAGCGGCCTGTCGGGTGGCCTATACAACTGCGTAATCCGCATTCCCGGAGGGTGTTCTTTTGATACTACCATTTTTGTTTTTCAACCTTCTTCCTTTGCACCTCCTCCAACCAACAGTGGCCCGGTTTGTATTGGCTCACCTGCCAACCTCAATGTACCCACCATTCCCGGAGCCACTTACTCCTGGACGGGCCCCAACGGATTTACATCCACCTCGCAGAATCCCATTGTTCCCAATATCACTGCTGCTGATACAGGATTGTATTGCGTCACGCTGGTAACCAATGGGTGTACAGGTACACCCAACTGCACCAGGCTCGGCATCAACATACCTCAGGTATCTGCAGGTATTGACCAAAACCTTTGCGGAAACGACACACTTAACCTGGTTGCTACCTTCAGCGGAACATCTGCTGGCGCCACATGGAGCGGAGGCCAGGGCACCTTTTCAAGCCCCGGAACCGCCACTACCAACTACATTCCGGGACCGAATGAAAATGAAGGTGATACTGTTTTTCTGATTGCCACCTCGGTTGAAAACGGAACCTGCCAGGCTGATAAGGACACCATGCGTGTATTTATTCAGGGATTTCCGGATGTAAATATTTCTGTAGACCAGGTGAGCATCTGTGCCGGCGGAAATGTATCCTTCAATGTCACGCTCGCAGGGACGGCCACCGGCGGTACCTGGAGCAATGGAAATGGCGCCTTTTCTCCGGGCAATACCTCTCCAAACGGAACTTACACGCCCACAGAAACCGAAATAAACACAGGACAGGTGCTTCTTATATTTACCTCAAACACCACCTCCTGCGGGATTGACAAAGACACTCTTAAGATCAACATCAATGCGCTACCAGGTGCTGTGCTGTCAAACAATCCCATTCTTGGAGTGGGACAAACAAAATGCAGTCCAAACGACAGTACATTGGTTCTCACCCTTACCGGTCAGACGCCCTGGAATGTAAAGCTGAATACTCCCAATGGTCCTCAAACGATTCCGGTCAGCAGCTCTCCTTATGTGATGAATAGCTCTATGTTGGTGCAAGGAACCTATTCTTTGGATACCATCACTGATGCAAACAACTGTAGAATAACCTACACCAACCAGACCTCGGTGGTGAAAAAAATCAATATCGGCAGTAAGAGTTTTATCAAACAGGCATGGTGTAGTTTACAGAACGGCAGGGTATGGGTGAGCGATAGTTTGAATGGAAATCCGGGTGGTCCTTTTAAATATGTTTGGAAAAGAGCTTCACAAAATGATACCATTGGCGACAGCAATGATACGCTGTTTAATGTGGGCAGTGGAACTTACACGGTGAGCATTACCGACAGCACCAACGGATGCAGGAGAACCGACAGTGATACCATTGATTTTCTTGTTCCATTTACTGCCGGCATAGCCACTGACAGCCTCGTTGGATTTGTTCCCTTCAATGTGCTGTTTAACAACACCACCACACTTATTGATCCTTCCCTACCCGGAATAACTTATACCTGGGATATTGACAATGGATTTAGCGGCAACACACAAACACCTGCGGAGGATTTTGCCTACACATTCAATGCCGATTCTATTTATACGGTGGTGTTAACGGTAAAACTGAGTGAGGGTTGTGAAGACACCGCGAGCATTCGCATCAAGCCGGAGTATCCACCCAAAGTGAATCCACCGAATGTATTTACACCCGGCAATGGCGACAATGTAAACGATTTGTTTAAGATCAATCCCTCAGGAATCAAAAATTTTGAATGCATCATATTTGATCGCTGGGGCAGAGAAGTATTCCGCTGGAATGATCCCACCCAGGGATGGGATGGAAAAAAAGGAGATTCAGGAGTTTACTATTATGTGTTGAATTATGAAGTAAAAGCCGATGGATCGAAAAAATCACTCAATGGCTTTGTCCAGTTACTGAGATAAAAAATCAACTGAAAAAGGGCAGGTCTTTAACCTGCCTTTTTTCTTTCATCTTCCAGCAATTGAAAATACCCAGGCCTCCTTCCTCGCTAGTTTGGAACATGTTGTCGTTTGCCCTCGTTGGCTTAACGGGTATTCTCATCAACATCATGGTGGTGAGGGAGAAGGGTGATGAAGTTTTTGGCGTTTTTAACCAGGTGTATGCCATTTTTTTAATGTTGTCGCAGCTTGCGGCGGGCGGCGTACATCTCTCGGTTCAGAGATTTATCCCCCTGTATGCAAAGCGAGAAAAAATCAGAACACAGATTTTATTCTCCGCCCTTGGAATCGGCTCCATGGTTTCTGTCATCGTTATTTTTTTGGCCGGGTTGCTGCACGATGCGGTTGGATTCCTGCTCAAAAGCGATGCTGTAGAGCAAGGGTATCTATACGCCATCCCCGGACTACTCTTTTTCACACTGAATAAAATACTCATTTCGTATCACAACGGACTACAAAACTTCAGGATTTTTGCAATCCTACAGTTCCTGAGAATGGGATTGCTTTTTTTATTTGTATTTATACTTATCAACTACAGCAGCGATTCTGCGGTATTATGCAGTTCCTTTTCACTTACCGAAGCCACTCTTTTTCTGCTGAGTGCTCTCTTCAGTATTCCTTTTCTAAGGCTTCCTTCAGGAGATGCATCGATGCGAAAATGGCTGGGCATTAATTTCAGTTATGGAAACAAAGCATTTGTGGGCAACTTTCTTCTCGATATCAATACTAAGGCAGATGTGTTTATTCTCGGCATTTTCTTTGATGATTCCAGTGTAGGTATCTACAGTTTTGCATCCACCTTTGCAGAAGGATTTATGCAGCTTGCTGCAGTGCTTCGCAATATTTTTAATCCTGTGTTAGCCAGGTTGCGATTCATCAAAAAAACAAAAAAGGTCTCCATGATTATCCGGAAATTCAGACGCAGTACCTTTATGATTGTGAATGGCGCCGCATGTTTTGCCATCCTTGTTTTTCCTTTAATCCTGAAACTTTTTTCCATACAGGAAAACAACAATACCTACTGGCTTATCTTTTCTCTGCTTACCGGCTGTTATGCGCTCACCGCAGGCTATCAGGCATTACTCATGATCTTCAATCAATACGGCAAGCCATCGCTGCAAACAAGGTTTGTTTTTTTCATCTTCCTGAGCAATGTATTGCTCAATCTGATTATTGTTCCCTATGCGGGCATCACAGGTGCCGCACTGGCCACTGCCATGTCATTTTTTATACAGGTAGGCATACAGCGTTATCTGATGCAGAAAGCCCTGCATCTTTCTTCATTTTAGGTTCAATATCATGCAAGAAGATTGGCTGATTCAATCTTCTTCATCAAGTTTTAGGGGAAGCAGCGAAAACAAAAGGGATGAGAATATGCTGCCTGCCTGTACCTCCAGCATGGATTCAAAAAGATAGTTTCCTGCAACAGAAAAAACAAGTAAAACCAAAACCCATTGTCTTCTTAAGATGGCCCGATACACTCCGAAGAAAAACAATGCAAACAACATCAGTGATCCCGGCAGACCGATGCTAAGCTGCGTCTCAAGAAACTGGTTGTGACAGTTCAGCTGCTTTTCCAGCGCACCACTCATACCGTGCTTCTGATAAGAAACAAGCAGGGCATCTCTGCAATCGCCATTGCCGGTGCCAAACCAGAAATGATGACTGATCAATTCCAACGAGCGTGACCAGATGAGGGTTCTTACATCTACCGAAGATACTGTTGAACTGGAGATAGAATGATGATCGGAAAAGCCGGGAATCTCCAGGAACTGATTCCTTATCTTAAGTCCGATAGGGCTAAGTTGCGTAATCCCCAGCAGCAACAAAAGCAGGCTTGTAAAAAACAGTATTTGCTTTTTGAAATCCCTGAAATAAATCACCAAAAAAAAGAATAAACTCCCTGCATAAAAAATGATTCCTGCCCTGGAGAGCAATTGAAGCTGAAACAAAGAGAGTGCGAAAAGAAGCAGGTAAATCCGGTAAGTGGGAAGGATGTGTTTTCTTCTGATGGCATCCAGTAAAAATAAAATACCCGCAAGGTTATACAGTGAAAGATAAGAATGATGAATAAAGGGGCAGAAGTAAGAAGTAAAAAACAAATTACATCCTATGGGAGAAGGGGCAGCAGTGCCTTGCGAAATTTGGTACAGCTCCAGCAGGTAATGATAGACTGACCTGGTTTCGCAAAAAGCCATCATCAGCGTTAATCCTGAAAGCAAATAAATGAGTGCTTTGGAAAAATCAAATTGGTTTCTGTTGGTATAAAGGGCAAGCGGGATGCAAAGCAAAGAGAGTTTGGTTTCAAGATCCTGTATAGACCTGGTTTTGTTATCGGAATAGACAATGGAAACCAGATAGAGGCAGAAGAGTAAGACCAGGCAAACAGTACCTACATTGATTTTTTTTGACCGGAGGGTGCCGGAAGAAAATTGTCTGAATCCCAGAATCAGCGAGAGAACTATCAGCAAAGGGATGGGTTTCTGCCACAAGGGTAAAAAGAAAAGTACTGCCAGCAACGGCTGGGCTACAATCGCTTCAAAATGGTGCTTTAAAGTATACTTGAACCTGTGCAACAGGGACAGTTATTTACTGCTTTAGCTGGAAGAAAATACTGCCTTTTGCGGTTCGTATACCAGGCTCAACAATGACAGGTGCATTGCTTCCAATGATGGTTGAAGTTTTGTCGGAACTGAGACCGTCAATATTCATTTCCATTTTTATTTCCTTATTCCGGAGTTTAATAAGATGCCATACTTCCACGAATTCATTGAAAGCATAACCTCTGTCTGTTTCAAAAATCTCAGTGTTGGTTGGAGAGGATCCGGTTGTGATGGATGTTTCTGTACTGGTTTTGGCACTCAAAACAGAGAGCACAAGATTTTCCTTGTTTTTGTATTCACCCGATTTGCCGGCAAAATACCATTTGCCGTTTTTGAGCACAGTTTCCTTTATGGTAATTTTTTGGGTTTGGATGTTTCCTCCAACATTTACAGGATATTGCTGTCCATAGCTGTATGTATAGTTGTAAGTGAAATTGCCTTCCTTATCAAAACTGAAGGCATGAGCGTCCACTGTTCCGTCAATATCGTGGCTGAAGGTGGTATCGATGGGAAACTTTTTATTAAAATTTTCTGATCCATTGATGCTAAATTCCGTACTTCCAAGGTTGAGTTCCCTGGTTTCGGTAGCGCCACTGGAGATTACATTGCCGTAAAGGACATTGATGTTTTTATTGATGACCTTCCATTCTCCACTCAAACGAACCTTTCTGGAACGAAATGAGAGGAATGGGTCTTCCGGGCCTTTTTTGCAAGCCGTCAAAATAGAGGCGGTGCAAACTGCAAGCATCAGAAAAATTGAGGAAATCTTCATATAAAATTCATTTAAGAGCTGCTAAAATAGGTAATTGGGATGAAAAAAGAGGCCTTTTCAAATAAATATCAAAAACAAAAAAGCCGCCCGAAGGCGGCTTTTTTATAAACCATAAGGTTGGTTTGATTAGTCTTGTTTGTAGGTTATTTCTCCGGTAAGAGTTGTTGAAGCCGCATTAGTACCTGTTCTGGTAACTGAACCGGAAAGGTCAACAACCATTTCGCTTGAGCTCATGGATTTTACTGTCCAAACTTGTGACATATAACCTGCAGAAAATGTTTTTGTTTCGTTTTCTGTTTTTGTTGCTTCAGCAGCACTGCAACCATTATTGAAGTCATCTTTATAAAGTTGTGTGGTTACATCAGCACCTGTGGATGATTTGTAGGTCCATTTAGTGGTTACAACATCTTCATGTTTTGTATGCTCAAGAACCATACGGGAGTTTTTCTCGATGTCTCCGGTTGAGCCCATGATGGTAAAATTGCCGGTTGCAGTCGAATTTGTGGTTTCAGTTTCAGTAACAGTATAAAGAGCTCCGGAATTCCAATCACAAGTAGGTGTAGTATAGTAGGTATTCTGGTAGGTAGATACTGATGTTGATAAAACTTTTGCGGTAAAAGAATCTTCTCCTCTGTCAAAAGTATATTCCTCAGTATATGGATTGGTTTTTACTGCAGGATTACCAAAAGTTGGCGTGGGCACAATGGTAACGGTGACTTTCTCGTTGGCACCATCGTAAACCTTATTGGTGGTAGTAGTTGATGAAGAACCACCGGATGATGTTTCAACTTGGGTAAGGGATCCGCTAGTAAGCTTCCAGGTTCCATCAAGTCTCTTGGAGGTGATGTCACCTTTCTTACAACTGGTAATGGCGAATGCAAGAACTGCGAATGCCATGGTACTGTTGAGTAAATTTTTCATGTGTTTGATTTTTTTGTTCGGGCGCAAAAGTAAATAAATTATAAGTTCTTACAAAAACGGCCAAAAGGTGAATAAAATGTGATTTCCTTCTAGAA
Organism: Flavobacteriales bacterium; assembly: GCA_040383885.1. Classification (GTDB taxonomy): domain Bacteria; phylum Bacteroidota; class Bacteroidia; order UBA4408; family UBA4408; genus JBEICQ01. The sequence goes on from JBEICQ010000003.1 coordinate 28,691, forward strand.
ATAGAAGTTCAGAAGCAGCTGCCCTCCGCTATTGTCGGTATCAATGCCGAGGTAGGTGCCGCCGGATTTGGTTATCTGTCGCTGCCGTGTACTTCCGCCCACATTGTCCCAGTATTCGTTACGAACAAATCCATCATTGCCAATTTTGTATGTAATTCCCCAGCCCAGCTCAATGCCGAGGGAAATCTTTGGAAGGATAAAATATTCGATGCCACCGAAAGCCCTGGCACCCAAACCGATGACCGAACCATTTTTGGTGGCACCCGGTCTGTTGCTTTTTAATGAAGAGGCAAACCCGGTGGCAGAGGGCTGCTCAAAATCGGTGGTGTACACACTTGTCTGGGTATTTGTAAAGGCATTTCCATAAGTATAATCCACAGAGGATGAAGAAAAACTCAATACTGCCTCTGCTCCGTAATATCCTTGTAAGCGGGTTTTGCCACGGCGTTTTTCAAAACCTGCAGAGAGGGTAATGTTTGTGCCTCGTACCCTTTTGCTATCGGTGGTATATAGTGTATCTGCAGCGGTTTGGGCATTGTCTATCACTGTATTCCGGTAGGTCTGAGAGAGGGTTCCCACCCTTGCCCTGAAGCGATATGCGTAATTAGGGTTTTTAAAATATTTGGCTGTAATGGTCATGGGAAAATTGGCAGGAAAGGCTGCTGTTGGCGCTGTAGAACCTGCTCCGGAGAGCAGCTTGCCGGTGTATTCTAAAAAAGGTGTTGCATCAATGGTCAGGGCGCAATCTTTTTCCTCAGGTAAATAAGGCTCACCTTTTTTAGAGACCAATGGCTGATTGGGTAGTGAGGCCTGCCCTTTTGGAGTAGGATTCAGTTTTTTTGATCCGGGAGGCTGGGCTTTGGAAATGCCGGCTATCAGAAGCAGAAAGAAAAGTGAGCGGAGAAATTTCATAAGCATATTTAACGAGAGAAAGTGTGGTGTTATTGTGTAGTATCAGTTTTGTTTTTGCTGTAAAAGGGGAACAAACTTACAGTCGCCAAAGGTAGCGCTAAGGTATTCGCCTGAGGGGGTTCTGGTAATTCTTGTCATTTCCTGTTTCTCATTACCCACCGGTATCACGAGAATGCCTCCGGGCGCAAGTTGTTCCAGTAATTCCTGAGGAACATAGGGCGCACCTGCGGTGACAAGAATTTTTTGAAAGGGGGCAAAGCCGGGTAAACCCTTGTACCCATCGGCAAAAAATAATTTTGGATTGTATCCCATTGCAGGCAGGATCCGACGGGTTTTGTCGAAAAGAGATTTTTGTCTTTCGATGCTGAAAACACGGCAACCCATAGCACACAGGATACTTGTTTGATAACCGCTACCGGTACCAACCTCCAGCACCTTTTCGCCTTTTTCCGGTCCCAGTAACTGGGTTTGCAGAGCCACGGTATAAGGCTGAGAAATGGTTTGGCCTGCACCGATTGGAAAAGCCTGGTCGCGGTAGGCAAATTCGATAAATGCATTGTCTAAAAAAACATGCCTGGGCACTTTGGCCATGGCTTCCAACACTCCCTCATGCTGAATACCTTTGCTGCGCAATTCATCTATCATTTTGTTGCGCAGCCCTTTGGTTCTGAATGAATCTTCTGTCATGTTTTATCCGAACGAAACCAAAAAACCCATTTTTTTCAAATCATCCCAAAATCCGGGATAGGATTTACTCACATGTGAAGGATTGGAGATACTTACTTCTCCTTTCCTGATGGCAGTCATGGCCAGTCCCATAATGATTCTGTGATCTGCCCATCCGTTGAACAATGGTGTAATTAATTCCGGGCCGGTATCCCCAAAAGACAAGGCATCCTTTTCCGGATGAATATTTTCGGTACCCAATCCTTGCAGAGATTTTACGAGCGCATCAATGCGGTCTGATTCCTTGATCCGGAGTGTGTAAAGACCATTGGCTCTTAGTTGAATCTGAGCGGCTGCACAACCGAAAACAAATGGAATAACGATGTCGGGCACATCAGAAAAATCAGCAATGCATTGTTTAATGGTGGTCTTGCCTTTGGTGATGGTGATACCATTGTCGTTGTACTCAGTTTTCACGCCAAGCAAGCCAAAATAGTCTGCAACTATGCGGTCTCCCTGAAAACTCTCTCTGTTGAGGCCCGGGAGATGAATCTCCGCTTCATCAGCCAGCAGGGCGGCCTGATACCAGAAGGCAGATGCGCTCCAGTCCGGCTCTACCACATACTTGTTGTCTGTGAGATTGGTATTGCTGTATGTTCCGCTAAAAACCTCAATCAATTCACCGTTCCAATCGGCCGCAACTCCAAACTTCCGCATCAGACCAAGGGTCATGTCAATGTAAGGTTTGGATACGATGTTTCCTTTTATTTCGAGCGTGAAAACATCTTTTGCAAAAGCAGGAGACAACAACAAAAGCGCGGTTATAAACTGACTAGACACATCACCTTGTATACTCAGGTTGTTACCTTGTAGTTTTTGACCTTTGATGCGCAAGGGCGGAAAACCGTTTCTGGAGGCATATTCGATGCTTGCACCCAGTTTGTTTAGTGCCTCTACCAGTGGTCCGATGGGCCGTTGCAACATGCGTGAACTTCCGTTCAAAATATGGGTGCCTTCCCGAGTAGCATAATAAGCAGTTAAAAAACGCATCACTGTTCCTGAGTCGCCGGCATCAATCATCGCATCACCTGATTGTAATAGCTGCTGCATTTTTTTTGTATCCTCAGCTGCAGACAAATTTTCAATATCAAATGAATCGCTGCACAAAGCCCGTATCATCAGGCAACGGTTGCTAATGCTTTTTGAACCGGGCAAATGGATGATTCCCCTGAGTGCCCGGCCTTTTGGATACTTAATGTGAACTTGATTCAAATCTTTTGGTATTGTAGTGAATAATAGGAAAGTGCCTGTTGTGCCTCCGGTTCACTTACCCATACACCATATGCACATTCTTTGGTTGTCTCCATCAGGCTCATGCGTATTTGTCCCCCGGAATTCCTTTTATCGTGGTAAATGTAATGGCTGAGTTCATTCCAGTTTGGAGCAGGCACCGGCAGATAATAAACATTGATTGTTGATAACAACTCATTGAGCCATTTTTCTGAAAGTTTGAACTTCCTCAGGCTGATATATGCTTCCATTACCATTCCGGCAGCAATTGCCTCCCCATGTAAAAGAGGATGGGGAGAATTTTGCGAAAGAGCTTCGATGGCGTGGCCCATGGTGTGACCAAAATTCAGACACTGTCTGATGCCTTTGTCATACGGATCTGAAGTTGTTATTTGTAGTTTATGGAGGGCTGCCTCCCTGATCAAGAAAGACAGATTATCTGAAAAAAAAGAAGGAGTTCTTAGGGCATAAAAATTACCACCCGATAGGATTCTGGATTTGATGATTTCTGCATAACCATTGATTTTTTCGCGCGGAGGGAGGCTTTCCAAAAAACCCATCCATATGAGAATGTGATTAGGTTCATAAAAGCTGCCAAGGATGTTTTTTACCCCTTTGAAGTCCACTCCATTTTTGCCTCCAATAGCGGCATCGCACATCGCCATGATGGTGGTGGGTATCAAGTGTAGAGAAATTCCTCTTTTGTATACGGAGGCGCAGAGGGCAGCAACATCTGTTACTACTCCCCCACCCAGGGCTATCAACACATCTGATTTCTGAAAATGATTTTCATGAAGCAGATTCCAGATTGCCATGCATGTGTCGATATTTTTAGAGGATTCGCCGGGCTGCATCACATAAAGAAACCTGTTTTCCGGCAACAGGTGACCGATGAGCGGCAGGCAATGGGTTTGGGTATTTACATCACAAACAACAAGGCATTGATTGCCTTTGTCTTGCAGAAATGGATGCATCTCCTCAAGAGAATCAAAAAAAACCGGGGGCTTGTTGAGCACAATCACAAAAAAAATACAAACACTTAGACCATTCTTACATGATTCAAAAAAAATACCCCTGCACATTGTTGATAAGTATCGTTGTCGGCAGTTCCTTTCAAACACTACGGAATTACTTTTGGGATCTATGAACCTACACTGGACCGACTGGAGCATCATTGTTGCTTATCTGGCTCTCTCGCTGGGTATTGGCTTGTATTACCGCAAGCGTGCAGGCCGCAACATGAGTGAGTTTTTTTTGGGGGGAAGATCCCTTTCCTGGTTCCTTGCCGGCATTTCGATGGTGGCCACCACATTTGCAGCCGATACCCCTCTGGCGGTAAACGAACTGGTGGCTAAAAATGGCATTGCCGGCAACTGGTTATGGTGGAGTTTTTTGCTTGGCGGGATGCTCACTACTTTTTTCTTTTCGGGTTTGTGGAGGCGGGCAGAGATATTAACAGAGGCAGAGTTGGTGGAGTTTCGTTACGGAGGAAAACCGGCTGCCTGGCTCAGGGGATTTAAGGCCGTCTACCTGGGTTTGTTTATCAATTGTTTAATCATTGGTTGGGTCAATCTGGCACTGGTTTCCATCCTGCAGGTTTTTTTTGGTATCAGCGAACAAACGGCTTTGTGGTATGTTGGGGGAGCCATGCTCATTACCTCAGTGTATTCAGCCATTTCGGGTTTAATGGGTGTGGCAGTAACAGATGCCGTCCAATTCCTGATTGCCATGGCAGGTTGTATTGTTCTGGCAGTGTTGGTTGTTGAATCTCCCCGAATAGGCGGCCTGGAAGGACTCAAGGCAAAACTCCCCGAAGGCTCACTGGATTTTTTTCCGAAGATTGGATCGGAGAATGTCCTGGGCACGCTGAGTATTTCACTGGGTGCTTTTTTAGCTTATACCACCGTGATGTGGTGGAGCAGCTGGTATCCGGGAGCAGAACCCGGCGGAGGCGGCTATGTGGCCCAGCGCATGATGAGCGCGAAAGATGAAAAAAACAGCATTCTCGCCACCCTGCTTTTTCAGGTTGCGCATTATTGTATTCGTCCCTGGCCATGGATTTTGGTTGGACTGTGTTCCATCGTTCTTTATCCCGAACTGGCCGAGGATGAGAAGCGTCTTGGTTATGTGCTTGCGATGAAAGAGTTTTTGCCTGCAGGCTTAAAAGGCCTGTTGCTGGTTGCTTTTTTGGCTGCCTACATGAGTACCATCTCCACACAACTTAACTGGGGTGCCAGCTACCTTGTGAATGATTTATACCGGCGATTCATCAAACCTGATGTATCCGATGAAAAGCATTATGTACAAGTAGCAAGGTATATCACCATCGCTTGCATGGTGGTATCGCTGTTTGTTACTTCCCGCATCGCATCCATTTCCGGGGTATGGGGTTTTATCATTGAATGCGGGGCAGGCCTGGGTGCAGTGCTGATCCTGCGCTGGTATTGGTGGCGGATCAATGCCTATGCAGAGATCGCAGCCACCCTGAGTCCGTTTGTTTTTTATGGCATTGCCCGGTATTCCGGATGGGTTTTTCCGGAGAGCTACTTTTTTACGGTTGGGCTCACCACTGTCACCTGGCTCTGCGTGATGTGGCTCACTCCTGCTGAGGATACAAAGCACCTGCAGAAATTTTATGACAGGGTAAGGCCCGGAGGATGGTGGAAGCCTTTTTCGGGGGGAACAAACAGGGGCCAATCGGGTTGGCTTATCGCAGCATGGCTCTCAGCAACCGTGGGAACCTACTCCATACTTTTTGCCACGGGCTATTTCCTCTTCGGTAATTGGGAATTGCTGGCTACCTGTGTATTAAGCGCATGTGCTTCCTTCGGTATCCTACTTAAGGCACTGAACAAGGTTTCGGTTTTGTGAGCGTGGAAAAAATGCTAAGTTTGCGTATCAATTCAATCAGGTATGTATAAACCCCTCCGAATCTTTTACACAGCTGTCTTTTTTGCGGCTTTCACACTTGCTTTTTGGTCCTGTAGCGGAAATACCAAAAGTGAACTCGAACAGGAAGCTGAAAAGCTGGACAGTAATAAGTCAAACCTCATCAACATCAATGGCACCTTGTTTTGCATCCCCTCTCCCCTGCAAACATCCATGCTCCTCAAACAAAGCGGTGCCAAATACGACAAGACCATCCTGAATCCTGCTGCCAACATCAGCAAGTATTCCACCTCGGTAAAGAAGTCCCTCAACCTCGGTGTGTACGGAGCAGATTTAGGATATGTGATTTTATACCAGCAAACGCAGGATGCACTCGCTTACATGTCCATTCTCAAAAAGCTGGGAGATGATGTGGGGATCTCAGGTGCCTTTGATGAAGCACTGCTCAAGCGGTTTGAAAAAAATCTTTCTGTGCAGGATTCACTTATGGCCATGAGTGGTGAGGCATTCCGCAACACGGATGCCTTTTTGAAAAACAATGACCGTATGGATGCAAGTGCACTGATTGTTGCAGGTGGCTGGATTGAGAGTGTGTATTTTATCTCTGCTTACACATCAAGAGTAAACGATAAAAATAAAATTATTCAGCGACTGGGGGAACAAAAATCCACGCTGGACAATCTCATCAAAATGCTTACTCCTTACTACCAGCAGGAAGGGTACACCGAATTTATTGATGCATTGACTGATCTGGCATCAGACTTCGACCAGGTAGAGATGAAGTATACTTATGTGAAACCGGAGCATGACGAGGTCAACAAAATTACCACCATTAAGAGCACCAGTTCAGCAGTAGTAGCACCGGAAGTGCTCAAAAGCATCATAGATAAAATTACCAAACTCCGTAACAGCGTCATTCAATAAGCATGAAAAAATTCATTCTTCTCCTTGCCATTTCCATCTGGTTTTTACCGGCTACTCTTCGTGCCCAGTGCGACACCATCGCATCGCTTTGCGTAAAAAACCTGACGGCCAAATACATCTCCGACGGCCAACAATACAGAGCCCTTTTGCTGAGCAAAGAAGTGGCAGAGTTCAATGCTACCTTTTACGGAGGCACCACTTATCGATTGGCTGCCTGCTCAGGACTGAAAGACGGTAGTTTGGAATTCCGCATTTTTGATAAACAGCGAAATTTGCTTTTTACAAACATTGAACATAAAAATGCACCCTACTGGGATTTTAAATTTGAATCTACCATGGATTGTATTATCGAAGCTCAGCTGATTGACCCCAATGTTAAATCAGGATGTGCGGTATTACTCATCAGCTTCAAAAAATAACCGAACGCTTCTGCGGTGCATGATATTCATTCGTTTTTCTGCCATCTGCATCGTTTTAATCTCACGGGTCGTGTTAGTAAACGCCCAAACTGTTTTTCATCCTGAGGAGATGACAACAGACACCTTACAGGATATCTGGGTAAAACCACTTGCCTCTGATAGTTTATCATCTTCTTTCCTGATTTCGGTAAAAAAACAAGTTCCGCTTCACCTGCATGCCATGCATGCTGAACATGTATATGTATTGAGCGGAAAGGGATTGATGACCCTCGGCGAAAAGCAAATAATGATAGCGCCCGGCGATTTCTTTTTTATTCCACAGAACACGCCACACGCATTGCTTGTAACAGAATCACCCGTAAAAATTCTATCCATTCAATCACCCCGGTTCGATGGCAAAGACCGCGTGCTCTTGGAACAAAAAAAATAAACCATGTCAGAAAATATTCTTCGGGCGCTGATGCGTCTTTTTGCCCTGATTTCCAAAGTTGAAGATGAAGCGTCCATGCAAAAAGGCCTGGGTGTGGTAAAGGACTATCTGGCTCAACAGCTCAACACTGAACAAGTTGCGCTTTATCTTGAGTTATACAAAGAGTTTTTGGTTTCTCACCACAAGCTGAATGATACCAGCAAGGCCAGCAAGCGTGTGTCGCTCAATTCTGTGAAAGTGCTGCGTATCTGTACCGAGATCAATGGTGAACTGCTGCAAAGGCAAAAAGTAATTGTGCTCATCAGACTTGTTGAATTTATCAACTCAGCAACCGCAGTATCAGATCAAGAGCTCGAGTTTTTGGAAAGTGTTGCGCAAACATTCAACATTCCCGACGAGGAATTCCGCAGACTAAAGCAGTTTATCAATATCCATTCTGCAACCACCGAACCCATCGGAGAATTGCTGGTAATCAGCGGAAGTAAAAGAGAACAGACTGGAGGAAAATTTCTTTATGCAGACGGAATGGATGGAGAAATCATGGTTATTCCCGTGCCAAGTGTGCAATTATATGTATGCAGATACATGGGCACTTCCGAGATATACCTGAACGGTCAGGTGATCAACGATAACAAGCTCCACATACTCACACAGGGATCCATCATCCGTGGTAGCAGAATGAGTCCTGTTTTCTACAGCGAAATCATCTCGCAGTATATGCAGGAAAACCGGGAAAAAACAATTGTTTTTGAAGCCAAAGACCTCGAATATCATTTTAAGAGCGGAAAAAAAGGACTGCACACACTCCGCTTTACTGAGGAATCAGGAACGCTTGTGGGAATCATGGGCGGAAGCGGTGCGGGTAAATCAACAGTACTGAATGTACTGAACGGAAATGAAAAGCCATCCTCCGGAAAAGTTACCATTAACGGCATTGATATCCATCATGAAAAACACCGCATAGAAGGTGTGATAGGATATGTTTCTCAGGATGATTTGTTGATAGATGAACTCACTGTTTATCAAAATCTATTCTACAATGCAAAACTGTGTTTCGGCCAATATGACGATGAGAAAATCTCAAAACTTGTCATGGATTTGCTGCTCAGTTTGGGACTTCAGGATACTGCCCATCTCAAGGTAGGAAGCCCGCTCGACAAGACCATCTCCGGAGGCCAACGCAAGCGCTTGAATATTGGCCTTGAATTGATCCGCGAGCCTGCTGTGCTTTTTGTAGATGAACCAACTTCCGGACTTTCATCCAGGGATTCTGAAAACATCATGGACCTGCTGAAAGAACTTTCTCAAAAAGGGAAACTTGTTTTTGTGGTGATACATCAGCCCAGTTCGGATATTTTTAAAATGTTTGACAAGCTGCTAATTCTCGATCTTGGCGGTTACCCTATTTATTACGGGAATCCCGTAGAGTCGCTTATCTATTTTAAGAAGCGGGTAAACCATGTAAATGCGGGTGAAAGTGAGTGTATTCATTGCGGTAATGTAAATCCGGAACAGGTATTCAATATCATTGAAACCCGGGTTGTTGATGAGTATGGAAACCAAACCGTAAACCGTAAGATTTCACCTTCTGAGTGGAACCAGGAATATATCAAGTACCTGAAACCCCCGAGCGAGAAACAAAAAGCCTACACGGAAATTCCTGAAAGTACTTTTAAAATCCCAAATCCCTTCAGGCAGTTCGTCATCTTTGTAACCAGGGATGTGCTCTCCAAGCTTACCAATGTTCAATACCTTGCCATCAATACCCTTGAAACACCCTTGTTGGCAATTATTTTAGCCTGGCTTGTAAAATTCTTCATTACCGAGGGAGGCAGTAAAAGTGGCTATCATTTTTTTGAAAACGAAAATATTCCTGCCTACATTCTGATGGGTGTGGTAATTGCATTGTTTGTGGGACTTACAGTGAGTGCAGAGGAAATTTTTAAAGACCGAAAAATTCTCAAAAGAGAATCCTTCCTCAATCTCTCCAGAACAAGTTACCTGTGGTCTAAAATCGCTATTTTGTTTTCGCTATCAGCCATACAGACCCTCATGTTTGTGTTGCTAGGGAATACCATCCTTGGCATCAATGGTATGTATTTCGATTACTGGCTCATGCTCTTCAGCGTTTCTTGTTTTGCAAACATGCTTGGACTAAATATCTCTGCCAGTTTTAATTCTGCAGTTACCATCTATATCCTGATTCCGTTCCTGATTATTCCGCAGCTCATCCTGAGCGGAGTAATTGTGAAGTTTGACAAGCTGCATCCAAAAATCACTTCACAGGCAAAAGTACCGGTAGTAGGTGACTTAATGGCTTCACGATGGGCGTATGAGGCACTTGCCGTGAATCAGTTCCGGAACAATGCATATGAAAAACCCTTGTATGAATTCGACAGACTCAAAAGTGAAGCCGACTGGAGAAAAACCTACTGGGTTGTGGAGATGAAACAAATCCTGGATGCAATTGGTGATAATCTGGAAAGAACCGAACCCGAATTACATCAAAAAGTGCAGGATGATCTTGCACTTATCCGAACTGAACTGGAAGCACACAATAAAGTTTGTCCGCTCACATTCAATCAGAATGATAAACTAAGCGTAGAAAGTTTTAACAAACAAACCCTGGAAACAGTCAATGCCTATCTCGACAATGTTTCCGGTTTCTACAAAAGGAAATACAATTTTGTAAGCAAAAAGAAAGACGCCTATGTCTATTCACTTACCAGTAACTCTGCCTCCAGAGAAGCTTATGAAATCCTGAGGGATGAAAATGAAAATGAAAACCTGAGCATGTTGGTTACACAAAAGAATGTGCTCGATAAAAAAATCATCCGAACAGAAGGCCGCCTGGTGCAAAAAGCGGATCCCATATTCAATAATCCCTCCGCCAATACATTTCTCAGGGCACATTTTTTTGCCCCTACTAAATCAATATTCGGCAACCGCATGAATACCTATTGGGTGAACTTCTCCGTAATCTGGTTCATGTCTTTGGCTTTGCTGGTTACATTGTATTTTGATGCCTTTAAAAAACTGCTCGACTTGTTTGGTAAAATCAAAATCAGTAGGCTGTTTGCCAAGGGAAAAAAGTAATTGCAAAATACTTAGTATCCATTTTTTTCTACTCTACCGGCTTTCCTGAGTAAGTAAATGTAGAAGTTTGCATCAAAAAGAAAATCCCTGCGATACGATTTGGGAACATGCGCAAGGCATTTCTGATTTGGTGCAGTTTGTCATCATTGCATCCTTAAACAACAAGGAGTTTGACCTCTCCGAGGCTATCAAGGGAATCACTACATCGGAAAATTAATTTAGTCCCTCTGGTGCATTCTTTTTAGCAAGGGTGTCTTCAAACAGCGAAAGATTTTGATAGAATGAATTTTACAGCAATACCAGCAGGTACTTTTTGCCCATCAAACCATTCCTGTAGTGTTTCTTACATCGGTGAAATCGCGCAAACGATTTCCAATCATCATAAAGGAGAGCACAAGCAGCATGATGCAAATGCCGGGATAAATCGCCAGATAAGCACCATCCATCGTGATAAACCCATAGTGATCTTTGATAATACCTCCCCAGGAGGCCATAGGCGCTTGCGCACCAATACCTAAAAAACTCAATCCTGCTTCAAGTAAAATGGCATTGGCAAAATTACCTGCAGCCATTACAATCAAGGGACCCCAGGCATTGGGCAGCATATGACGAAAAATCATTCTGGCGTGACCAAATCCCATGAGTTTGGCTGCCATCACATATTCCCGTTCCCGCAATGAAATAAATTGTCCTCTTACCATTCGGGCAACATCTACCCACATGGAACAACCAACGGCAACAAATACCTGCCAAAATCCTTTGCCAAACAGGAGCGTAATTGCCATAACCAAAAGCAAGGTGGGGATAGCCCAAATGACATTAAAAAACCAGGAGATAAAAATGTCCGTTCTTCCTCCGAGATAGCCTGCAAGTGCGCCCAATGAGATACCAATGAGCAAAGAAATACCTACGGCTATAAAACCGACAGAGAAAGAGATCAGCGAGCCTGCCATTAGCCGGCTAAGGAAGTCCCTGCCAAACTTATCGGTACCCAGCCAGAATGTTTTTTTTACGATGAGCTTATCCATCGGGAGATCTACAAGCTCAGATTTGGGTATTAAACGACTGGTGATTGCCTTTCGGCCTACAATTACCTGCGCTTCGATGCCGGTTGAAGTGATTTTATAATCTTTTACAGGAATCAGTTTGGACGCCTGAGCATGACCTCCGAAAAGGAGACCGGAAAAAAAATCCTTGTTTTCAGGAATGCCTTCCGGATAAATAAAATAACAAGTGAACCCGGGTGTCATGCGCGCCACCGGTAAGCACATTTGGTTTGCATGCATGCATGCATCGGGCCGGATGTTGGCGCCAAGCAGACAGACCATGAAAACAAGACCTATAAAAATTTGCGGAAGCCAGGCCGCAAAACGCATCAAATGTGGTAGCATTTTCCCAAAGATAGTTGAAACAAAGGCTTTGTATTACTTTTGTTACCACTTATGGGACTCAAACCAAAAAAAGCATCAGAAACCCTTGCTGTTTCGACTATAATTGTTTTACCAAACGACACCAATACCATCGGCAACATGATGGGTGGCAGGCTGCTGCATCACCTGGATGTGGTGGGTGCCATAGCTGCTCACCGCTTGTGCCACAGGGTGGTGGTAACAGCGGCAGTAAACAATGTATCTTTCAATCAACCTATTAAACTGGCAGATATCGTAACGCTGGAAGCCAAAGTGTCTCGTTCATTTACCACCTCCATGGAGGTTTGTATTGATGTGTATGTAGAAAATCATGCCAACGGATCAAAAACAAAATGCAACGAAGCTATCTATACCTTTGTTGCAGTTGATCAGATTGGAAGTCCGATTGCCGTACCGGAGATAATTCCTGAAACGCCGCTTGAAACAGAAAGATACAATGCCGCACTTCGGAGAAGGCAATTGAGCCTGATTCTCGCAGGCAAGTTAAAACCTGATGATGCCACAGAGTTAAAATCTTTATTCAGTAAACCCTAAGATGCTAAAAAAAATCCTCTACAGCCTTCTTGTCATTCCTGTAGCGGGATTTTTTATTTATCTGTATATCCACAACAAACAAAATCGGGAAGCGCCACCTCGTTTTTTACAACTGATGCCAAACGGTTGGCAGGAAGTGTATTGGTATGAAGAAGGCAGGAAAGACGCACACACCGGGCTTTTGCAAGAAGCAAGCGCCTTACCGGACAGCAACAATTTTACCAAAAAGAACAGGGCCTTGTTGCGTCTGCTGGAACCTATGATCAGTGAGCCTTTTGCCCTTGCCCTATATCCGGCAACAAAAGGTTTTTTATGGATGATTCGATTACCGGATAAAACACCACTGAGTATCCTTGAATCCCATTGCAAGAAAAACAGATTCACATTCACTTCTGCCAACAACAATGAGGGAACCATTGGCTATGGTTCAGATGTTTGGCATGTATGTATCAAAAGAGGGATTCTTTTTCTTTCCAATACAGAAATCATAATAAAAGCGGCAGCAGCCAGACTAAATGAAACTGAAAACAATGTTTCCCTTAAAATCACCTCCCTGCTAAGCAGCATTCCGGGCTCATATGCTTTTTCAAAAATCAGTATACGGCAAGGTGGAGATACCCTACTGGAAAAGGTTAAGTTGCGCGGGAGTTTCAGCGAAATCATCGGATTACAGCTGAACAGCCTGAAGCAGAAAAAAGAAGATCCCACCACTGATTCTAAACTCAAACTGTGGTCACTCTTGCCTGTAAACACCCTCTCTGCTGTAGGAATGGCAGTACCCGAAAACAAATTGAAATACATTGAAGCCTGTCGCCTGACCATGGCGGGATTCAAACATCCTGCCTTCCTGATTTTTCACAACAATGATTCCATTAAAGCAACAGAAGCCGGGGAAATCATCAATAAAATGTTCGGCAAATTACCCGAAGGACTCAAGGTGGGCACCTGCGATGAAAAACTTGCATGCCTTACTGCTGATACCAACCAGTTGGCTGCGATGATGTATATGCATCAATCAGGACTCACAACAGGAAAAGATTCAACCTTTTCCGGTTTTAAACAACATGATGGAAGCTACTGGACATGGACTGGTGCAACTGCAGACGGCAACATGATGACAAGCACGCTGAAGATAAATGCCCGCATCAATACCATGCAAGGCTGTTATATTCAAAACTGCAGCAGCATGCCCTATAACCGATATTTTGTGCCTGTTGGTATTAAGGAGCATGCTGATAGCATTGAAGATTGCATAGGCTTTGAATTAAAAAACATAAAACACTTTGTGTTTTGTTACAGAAGCCTCGTGATGATGGTTGATGAAAACGGAAGTTTGGTATGGAAAAAGAAAATGTCTCTTCCACTCATGGGTGAAATTACACTGATGCGTTCAAAAAGTGATGGGTATCGAATCCTTTGTAACACGGCAGACAGCATTTATGCTTTTACTCCTCAAGGAAAAAGTGCCAAAGGATTTCCTGTTTTTATCGCCGGAAAAACACAATACCCACTGCATGTTTTATACAATCATCAGGAGCCGGACTATCGTATTTCACTGAGTACCCGAAAAGGAAAAATTCTGGTGATAAAATCCAACGGGAAAAAACCGGAAGATTTTAAACCTTCAGATTTGCCTGCACCGGCAAGTCGGATTTATGGTGTATTTAAAGGAGATAAAAAGTGTTATTACTATATTGATAGTGTTCAAAACCTCATAGAATTTAGCGGAAAAGGAAAACTGACATCAACTGACAGTATCGTCCTCCGAAAAGAAAATATCAGGTGTTATGATTTGTCATCCCGACCGGGTGGAGAACTGTTTTTAACCCTGGCCGACAACCAGGGAAATCTCACAGCCATTGACCTGGGAAAAGAAAAATCCATCAACTGCAAAAGCGGATTAAAAGGGCTTACCGCTTGCTCTTATGCGGGCGAAGGAAACTTTGCCGTAGGCATTGGAAATGCCTATTATCTCTTGAATGAGCATGGAAAAATTATACGAAAATCTTCTCAGGCAAAAGCGATGAAAGATGTTTTTACACCTTACAGCGATAGAGAATATGCATGGTTTGATGGAAGAAAAACAGAGTTTTTTAAATCGAAATCCTCAACTGCTGCCCTTGTTTGGGGTAAAAAGATAGCCTCATTGATATACACGGATTCCTCCACAAATATCTGGTTTGCCGATGGTCGCTTGTTGAGGCAATAAGAGATTAGCAGAGGGGAATCCAAAACAAAAAAGGCTTAGAGGCCAGTCAAAAAATATCTTCATTAGAATGACTACTGAACCGTGGAGTGCTCAGTTGCGCAAAAGAATGTATGCGTTTAGCGAGCAGGCAATACAGAGCCAAAGCACATAAGGCAAGAGCAGTACTACCTGTATGGGTTTGGATGTAAAAAACAAAAATGCACTCACAGAAAGCAGCAATAAGAAGATACAAATCATGGCCCATCCCGTAAGATGCCAAGCAAAAAACAAAGGATTCCATGATACATTCAGTGCCCATTGAATGGTATAGAGAAAAACAATCGGATAGAATTGTTCTTTTTCTTTTGTGAGCTGGGCCATCAAAAAAGAAAAGCAAACCATGATGCTTGTCCATGCAAAGCCGAAAACCCAACCCGGTGGCGTCCATGGGGCTTTATTGAGTTGCCTGTACCAGTCAGAAACCACTCCTTTGCCTGTAAATAAACCACCCAGTGCAAGCGCTCCAAAATTGAGTACAAGAAAAAGTAGAAGGCGCAGTGAAAAAGCCATTGTATTATTCCTTAACAAAGCTGAGCTTAAGCATGTTTGCCCTTCCCTTTTCTGTCATAGGCATACTCGCAATATTAATCACCAGATCATCCACCTGAACGAGCTTTTCTCTCTTGAGAAATTCCTTGATATCCTTGATGGTATCATCTGTGCTTTCGTATGTGTTATAATAAAATCCGCGCACACCCCATACCAGACTCATGGTATTGATGAGTGCGGGATTATCAGTAAAAATGAACACATTGGCCCTGGGTCTGTGACTGCTGATTTTAAACCCTGTGTACCCGGAGTTTGTCATGGTAACAATGGCTGCGGCATTCACCTGTCTGGCCATTACACATGCATTAAAGCAAATTGAGTCAGAGATATAGGTATGGTTTTTTTCGGTTGGAATATGTTCTTTGAAAAAAATCTGATCACTGGTTTTTTCTACAGCATCAATAATTTTTTTCATGTTCTGAATCACTACCACCGGATACTTTCCAACGGAAGTTTCGCCACTCAGCATGACGGCATCTGCACCATCGAGCACAGCATTGGCAACATCATTTACCTCTGCTCTCGTAGGAGCATAATTGGTAATCATGGTTTCCATCATCTGTGTGGCGATGATAACCGGCTTGGATGCAGCGATGGCTTTGGTAACAATCATCTTCTGCATGAGGGGTACCTCTTCCATGGGCATTTCCACCCCCAGGTCACCACGGGCAACCATGATGGCATCAGCCATCTCAACAATCTGAACAATATTTCTGATGGCCTCAGGTTTTTCAATTTTGGCAACCACCCTTGAAGTCTGGTGCGCTTGTTTGATGCGCTCCTTTAGATCCAATACATCTGTTACGCTGCGAACAAAAGAGAGACCAATCCATTCAACTTTGTTTTTCAAAGCAAATTCAAGGTCGGCGAGATCTTTTTCGGTAAGTGAAGGAAGTGAGACCGCGGTGTTGGGTAAGTTAACTCCTTTTTTGGAAGTAAGCGTACCGCCATTTACAACTGTTGCCTTTACTTCCTTCATCCGATCTGTTGCGGTAACCACAAGTCTAAGTTTACCGTCGTCCAGAAGAATATGGTCACCCACTTCCACATCCTTGGGAAATTCAGTATAATTAATACTGATTCTTTGAGCAGTGCCTTCGCAATCCTCAGTTGTGATAATTATCTCGTTTCCATGAACCAACTCAGCAGCATTTCCTGCGATTTTTCCACAACGGATTTTAGGCCCCTGCAAATCCACGAGGATCGCTACATGGGTATTGTGCTTGCGATTAATTTCTCTGATGTGATCAATTACTTTCTGATGATCTTCGTATGAACCATGAGAGGAATTGATGCGCGCCACATTCATACCGGCTTCAATCATCTTTTCCAGGACTTCGGGTGATGCACTGGCAGGGCCAATGGTTGCTACTATTTTTGTTTTACTCCAGGTGGTATGTTGCATGTGCGCGTTTTGGTTAAAAGAGAAGGTTATATTTTGAAGGTACTTTTTCAGGGTCGAGCAAAAACATACTGCTCACCTCCGGAATACTACCAATTGCAGAAAGAATATCCTGCCATGCATTCTCCGGCAGGTAGGCAGTCTGTAACATCAGAACATAATTTAAATTTTTCAATTCAGGAAGCAGCCAACCGGAAGAGCCCTGGTTGGATAGTAAGAAATACCGGCGATAAAGGATTTTATCATTGTATTCAAAAATACTATGAGTACTTAGGCTTTCATCGGTCTCTTCTTCAAACAGATTTCCTTTGATTGATGTTGTTTTTTCGGAGGTAAAAATTTCAATGTCCTCCCGATTTCTACTGAGGGAAAGACCCATTGCAAGATTTATTTCATAGGCAAGTGTGTGCTCCTTGCAGGAGGCAACTATCCCTGCCATGCTGATTTCTTCCGGCCAATAGAGTGATATTTTCCCGCCTTGCTTCATGGTGTAAAATTAACACCAAATGTAGCCATTATGCCGGTAAGGACAAGTTGAATAAAAATTTTACAGATTTTTAATAAACAGTTCTGAAGCATGTTGTTCGGCCGCTTTTTTAGAACTGCCTTTGCCTTCAGAAACAGCCGTGCCATTTACATACAAGCGCAAATGGTAGAAATCAGATCGTCCTCTTCCACCCTCCCTGATAATTTCGAACTGGTATGTTTTTTTTTCTTTTTGTACATGCGCAAGAAGTTGACTTTTGTAATCATTATCAATATTCTCGAGGGCATCCACATCAATATGAATGGCAATGATTCTGCGGATCATGCAGCGAGAAGCCACATGGTATCCTTTGTCCATAAACAGAGCGCCAATGATAGCTTCAAATACATCTCCCTCAATGGTTCTGGAGGTGCCGTTGAGGCTGTGCTCAATAAATCTTCCGAAGCCCATTTTGCGTGAAAGGGCAGATAAATTTTCCCTACTTACAATGCGTGAACGCAGTTTGGTAAGAAACCCTTCGTCTCTGAAGGGATATTTTTTGTAGAGATAGGACGCCACCGAGGCACCAATGATTGAATCACCTAAAAACTCGAGTCGCTCATTTGAATCTTTCATGCCATGAAGCGTGGGCAGTGAGGCAGATTTATGCCTGAGTGCCTGCTTATAAAGAGCTATATTATAAGGTTGTTCGCCAAGCACATTTCTTAAAAAAAGAAAAAGCTCGCGGTCGTTTCCGTAAAAATGAGGTGATAAAAATGCCGGCTTCAGCAAATGAGAACAGAAATTTATTCAACCGGATATTTCCGGAAAATAACAGAGGCATTGTGTCCGCCAAATCCGAATGTATTACTAAGCGCAGCTCTAACTTCCCTTTCCTGAGGCTTATTGAATGTAAAATTCAAGCGGGGATCAAAAGAAGGATCATCGGTGAAGTGGTTGATGGTTGGAGGAACCATGTTGTTTTTCACTGCCAGGATGGAAGCGATCGATTCAATGGCTCTGGCAGCCCCCAACAAATGACCGGTCATTGACTTGGTAGAAGAAATGTTCAGGCTGTAGGCATGCTCACCAAAAACTGAGAGTATTGCTTTGGATTCACTCACATCGCCGAGGGGCGTGGATGTTCCATGCACATTGATATAATCAATTTCGTTGGCGTGTATCCCTGCATCAGACAGTGCATTTTTCATCACATTGTTGGCTCCCAATCCTTCGGGATGAGGCGCAGTGATATGGTAAGCATCGGCGCTCATGCCACCGCCTATGACTTCGGCATATATTTTTGCTCCTCTTTTAAGAGCATGTGTGAGTTCTTCGAGAACGATGGCGCCTGCTCCCTCTCCTAAAACAAAACCATCGCGATCCAGGTCAAAGGGCCGGGAGGCCGTTTCGGGGGAATCATTGCGGACAGATAATGCCTGCAGGGCATTGAAACCTCCCATGCCTGCTTCATTTACGGCTGCTTCCGAACCTCCTGAAAGAATGATGTCAGCCTTTCCCAGACGGATGTAGTTAAATGCGTCTATGAGCGCATTGGTAGAGGATGCACAAGCGGAAACTGTGGTGAAATTCGGGCCCCGAAAGCCATATTTGATGCTGATGTGCCCTGAAGCAATATCTGCAATCATTTTAGGAATGAAAAAGGGATTAAAACGGGGCGTGCCGTCTCCTTTCACAAACTCGGTACACTCATGTAAAAATGTGTCTAATCCTCCGATACCGGATCCCCAGATCACACCTACCCTGTCCGGATCGGCATTTTGGGTTGTGATACCGGCATCTCTCACAGCTTCATCTGCCACAACCATGGCATATTGGGAAAACTTGTCGATTTTTCTGGCTTCCTTACGATCGAAATGCTGGGCAGGATCAAATCCCTTTACCTCGCAGGCAAACTTGGTTTTGAACTTAGAAGCATCGAAATGAGTAATGGGCGCAGCTCCGCTGCGCCCGCTTACAAGGCCTTTCCAGTAATCTTCAAGGTTGCTTCCGATGGGTGTTAATGCACCCATTCCTGTTACGACAACCCGCTTGAGCTCCATGTGGGAACGGAAAATTTATTTTACGTTGGCTTCGATGTAGGAGATAGCCTGTCCAACGGTGCTGATGTTTTCAGCCTGATCGTCAGGAATGGCAATATTGAATTCCTTTTCAAACTCCATGATCAACTCGACGGTGTCGAGTGAGTCAGCACCCAAATCATTGGTGAAACTGGCTTCGGTTGTTACTTCTTTTTCGTCTACGCCGAGTTTGTCAACAATGATGGCTTTAACTCTTGATGCAATGTCAGACATGTTGTTTTTTTTTGTGGTTATTTATGCTGCAAATAAAAGGATTTCTTTAAAGCCAAACAAATCAAAATTTTCTCATTGGCATTCAGTGGTTACTTCTCCTATCAGGGTGGCCGAAGTGCAATCATTGATTTTCACCCTTACATAAGATCCGGGAGCAATTCCGGGATTCTTGAAAACCACTACTTTATTTTGTGAATTTCGGCCATATACTTTCTCAGATGATCTTTTTGAGATACCCTCCACCAACACTTCGTATTCATTTCCTATGTCTCGCCTGTTGCTCTCTAAAGAAAGTCTGTTTTGTAAAGCGATGACTTCTGAGAGCCTCCTCTTTTTTACTTCTTCGGATACATCATCCTTATATTTTCTTTCAGCCAGGGTCTTGGGACGCTCAGAGTAATAAAACATATAGGAGAAGTCAAAAGCAGAAGCTTCCATCAGGGAAAGGGTCTCGTGATGATCTTCTTCTGTTTCGGTACAAAAACCTGAGATCGTATCGGTACTTATCGCACAATCAGGCATAAAATGTCTGATTGCGGCTATACGCTCAAGGTACCATTCCCTGGTATATCCCCTGTTCATCAGATCAAGCACTCGGGAAGAGCCGCTTTGCACCGGC
>JBEICQ010000004.1:0-42913 GCA_040383885.1 Flavobacteriales bacterium
GGGAGTATTTAGTACGGTGATGCCATGCTTGGCTGCCAGTCCGCTCCGGGGCCTGACCTGGCATTCGATGCCATCCGGAAGTTCGAGAAAAATACCTGTGCCAATCATCATGCGCTCCATGGGAGCGATGAGGAGGTCCACATCCAGATGCGCCCTAACATCCATACCGGCGCTGCCGGGAGTAGCATATTGGGGCAAGGGAAATGAAGAGGTGTTTTTGATTCTTACGACCATAAAAAGATGCTTGCAAAATAAACAAAAAGATAGGTAAACGGGCGGATGGCCTTCCAATTAACCATAATTAAGGAAAGCAAAACATGCTTTTATTTTCCTTCAACCACCACACCCATGGAGCAAAATTTTTGGATGCGTTTTTGTATCCTTTCTTCTGCATCAAGGGAGTCGAGCGCTGCAAGATGCTCGGCTATGACTTCTTTCACAAGCATATGGGCTGCCACCTGGTTGGTGTGTGCGCCACCGATAGGCTCGGGGACGATGCCGTCAATCAGTTGTAAACCGAGCATATCCTTGGGCGTAAGCTTGAGTGCCTCAGCAGCTTTTTCTTTCATCTCCCAGCTTCTCCAAAGAATGGATGAACAGGATTCAGGAGAGATCACCGAGTACCAGGTATTTTCCAGCATCAGCACTTTGTCGCCAACACCAATACCAAGTGCCCCCCCGGATGCACCTTCACCCAGGATGATGCAGATAACAGGCACACGCAACTGAACCATCTCCATCAAATTTCTCGCGATGGCTTCGCCTTGTCCGCGTTCTTCTGCCTCCAAACCCGGAAAGGCACCGGGCGTGTCTATAAAAGTAACGATCGGCTTATTGAATTTTTCTGCAAGTTTCATCAGTCGAAGTGCTTTGCGGTATCCTTCAGGATTGGGCATGCCGAAGTTGCGTAACTGTCGCATCTTGGTATTGATGCCTTTTTGCTGACCGATGAACATCACTGTTCTTCCGTTCATCAATCCAAAGCCTCCCACCATGGCCTTGTCATCTCTCACACCACGGTCGCCATGCAGCTCAATCCATGTATTGTCGGTAATGGCATTGATGTATGAAATGGTGTAAGGTCGCTCAGGATGCCTCGAAACCTGCACCCTCTGCCAGGGAGTAAGCTGCTCATAAATTTCTTTCCGCTTTCGCCTGAGCTGTTCTTCCAGATCGGCAATGGCTGCCGAAACATCCACATCACCTTTTTGGTTCATCTCACGCAACTCCTGAATCTTCAGGGAGAGTTCCTCAATGGGCTTTTCAAAATCAAGATAAATCATGTGTGTATTTTACCTGACAAATGTACAAATAATTGGCTCTTTTTAGCCGATGGCAGACATGTGTCGAATCCTACTGCCAATGCTGTTTGCAGCGTACTTTAATCAAGTTTTGCAAACCCAACAGATTCTCTAAGGACGCAGATTTTTGCCTTCTTAAATTTTCCCTGTTGCTCACTCAATCATGTTGGCTTGCATGGTTTGGAATATGCATGAACCATCATCAATTACAAGGAAAGGACTTGCTAACACAAACAGAATTTTTGGTTTTTAAGAGCAGTAAAAAATAAGTTGCAGACTTAATTGAACCTTTCACACAAAAAAAATTTCATTGATGATGCTTATGAAAACAGAAAAATATGTGTGTACTTAATGAACTTTTTGATATCGCTGAAACATAATGATAGCAAGGGTTGCAGCGTGTATGATGAAAATAAAATTGAAGTTGCATTTTTTTTATCGCATCAATGGCGGAAGCAAGTATTTACTTAACTAACATTTTTCTGTTGATAATTTTTGTTGTTGTTTTTTTCTGGATTGAATGATTATTTATTTTCTTTGTGTCAACTAATCAATTAATGGACCTCAAACTCCAGAAACATGGCTACAAAAAAGTCAGCAAAAGCAGCTCCTAAGAAAGCTGCGAAAAAGCCAGCCGCTAAAAAAGCCGCTGCCAAGAAGCCTGCCGCTAAAAAAGCTGCAGCAAAGAAAACCACCAAGAAGGCTGCTCCTAAAAAAGCAGCTGCAAAAAAAACAACAGCCAAGAAAGCTGCTCCTAAAAAAGCTGCTGCTAAAAAGGCTGTGAAGAAAGCTGTTGCCAAGAAGGCTGCTCCTAAAAAAGCCGCTGCCAAAAAAACAACAGCCAAGAAAAAAGCCGCTCCTAAAAAAGCTGCTGCCAAGAAAACAGCCAAGAAAGCTGCTCCTAAAAAAGCTGCTGCTAAGAAGGCTGCCCCTAAGAAAGCTGCTGCTAAGAAAGCTGCCCCAAAGCGTAAAGCAAAAGGTCGCAAAGCAAGCTCCAAAGCCGAAAATGGCTCTGGTGACTCTATGGGTCTTGACATGGGTGGAATGTAATTTGCACCATTATTACTCTGAAAAATCCCTCCATTTGGAGGGATTTTTTTTTGCCTGTACTTTTGTTCTCGATGATTCCGGTTCTTCTCCTTCACCTGCTCTGGATGTTCTCCGAAACCGGAAAAATGCCTTGCAGACAAAATGAAATAGCCTTCTCTACCAAAGAAGACCTACATTACCATATCTATTACAACCTCGGACCCATTTGGGTGAATGCAGGTGAAGTTAGTTTTAAGGCCTCCACCATCAACTATCATTCCCGCCGATGCTACAAATTCCTTGGCGTGGGCAGAACCTATTCGGGATACGACTGGATCTTTAAAGTGCGCGACAAGTTTGAAAGCATTGTAGACTCCGGCTCCTTTCGTCCGCTCAAATATCTTCGTGATACGCATGAAGGGAGTAATTCCACCTACAATGACAATTACTTTAATAACATGAAAAATATTGCCTACACCTTTATGAAAAGAAAGGATGGCATCATGCACCGTGATACCGTGCCCATCACACCCTGTACCTTCGATGTACTCACCATGATCTACTATGCACGAAACATCGACTTCACCCCACTCAAACCGGGAACAGATATTCCCGTGAGTATTTTTCTGGATGCCAAAAGCTATGACAAGCAAAGCATCCGCTACCTGGGTAAAGAAAACCTGAAAACAGAATTTGGTACATTCCGTTGTATCAAATTTCAACCTAAACTGATTGCCGGTACCATCTTTAAAGAAGGCGACAACATGATTGTTTGGGTTACCGACGATAAAAATAAAATTCCCTTGCTGGTGGAAACTCCCATACTTGTGGGATCTATCAAGGCACGCATCAAAGGCATCGGAAACCCTCTTTATCCACTGAAACCACTTCCCCAATAATGCGCGTATTTACATTTGAAATCAAGGATTCGTTTATCACACTCATCCGCTTGCTAAAAGCTTCCGGTATGGCAGAGAATGGATCTTCAGCCAAAGAAATGATCGACCGGAGAATGGTGCTTTCCGGAGGAATAACCATTACTGAATACCGCAAGAAAATTTACCCGGGCTCTGTGGTTGAAATTCCCTCACTCGAAGTTAAAATTCATGTGATGCCGCTTGCCTGAAGCGGCTTAAGGAACATCCATTTGCCATCAGCAGTATCCTCCTGATGAAATGGCACTCCCTGTATTTCCGGTGCAGCGGTGCCCTCCGGCAAAAAAAGATGTTCACGGATACCTATGCGCGCCTCATCCCACAAACCCGCATCTGCAAAATGTTGAATGGTTTTACTTCCTCCCTCTACCAGCACAGATAGGATGTTGTTCCGGTACAAATACTCCATCAGCATGGGTAATACCATATCAGTTGATGATAATAACTGTGCGCCCTGTGTACCTGTTCCATCGCGCCACTTTTCGCTTACAAGCAAAAAGGGGGATGAATGGTTTGAAAAAAAAGGATGATTACCAGGGATTCTCCCGTTCAGATCAATGGCAATTCTCAGGGGTTGATGTCCGCTCCATGCACGCACAGTAAGCAGGGGATTATCAGTAAGTATGGTTGAACAGCCTGCCAGAATACCCATCTCCTCACTTCGCCATTTGTGCACCAATACCCTCGACTCTTCTCCTGTTATCGCCAGTGTTTTTCCACCCTTGCCCGAGATTATTCCGTTTTCAGATTGCGCCCACTTTAAGATGATGAAGGGTCTTTTCTGTTGGTGAAAACAAGTAAACCTGCGGTTTAAAAAAGCAGCTTGCTCTGCCATCACTCCTTCAGTAACTTCCATCCCTGCAGCACGCAAAACGGCAATGCCTTTTCCTCTCACAAGCGGATGAGGATCGCACTGGGCCACTACTACTTTGCGAATTCCTGATGCCAGCAATGCCTCTGTGCAGGGAGGCGTTTTTCCGGTATGGTTGCAGGGTTCAAGAGAAACATACAGTGTGGCATCCTTCAACAGGTGTTTTTCCTTTACATCCTTCAATGCCTGTATCTCTGCATGCGCGCCACCATAAGCCGCATGATATCCTTCTCCAATGATTTTGTTTTCATGAACAATAACGCATCCCACCATGGGATTACTCAGCGTCTTGCCCAATCCCAGGGCAGCCAGGGTAAGGCATCTTTCCATCATTCTATGTGCTTCACCCGGAACTTGCATGATTTGTTTAGTAAGCCGCAATTTATTTATTTTGATTATCAAAACCGCTAAACATGGAAATTATCAATCCTCCTAACAACGATGAGTACCTCTGGAAAAAAGCCAAAAAAAGAGTCTCATTCAAAAGCAATGCAACAGCCTATGTGCTGGTCAATTTATTTTTAACCGGTATCTGGTTCTTCAGCTCAAACGGAAACGAAAACTTCTGGCCGGCTTGGCCCATGATGGGCTGGGGACTGGGTCTGGCTTTTCACTATTATGATGCGTATGTAAACGACGAGCGCAACAGCCTTGAAAAGGAATTCCGCAAACTAAAGGAGGAGCAGCGCTAAGCATCTCCTTTCATGCATGTTTCCTGCAAGTCACGCATGTACTGAAAGGCTTTCTTGACACAATATTTCACCAAAATAAAAAAATGATGTAATATTGCCGCCGCAAAGCCAAAGGGGAATTAGCTCAGCTGGCTAGAGCGCTTGCATGGCATGCAAGAGGTCACCGGTTCGACTCCGGTATTCTCCACCCATCAAACCTCCGTTATCTTACGGAGGTTTTTTTGTTTCTGCTTCCTACGCTGTTTTCCCACTTTTTTAATACCTCAAGCGCCCTTCAGAATGCATCCGTTTTTGAGTGGGATAATGGCTTCGTTTTCCTCATGAAAAAGCCTTTCCGCAGGCTTCTCGGCAGCATACAATTGCCATGCTTTAAAGGGTAATTTTTCTACCTTTGGCCTTCCCCGGTCCAAAGGTCGGAAAGCATGAATCAGCAAACTACACAACGCAATCAGCCTGCCCAGAGATTACAGGCACTCAATGAATCACAAACGCTGGCCATGGCCAGAAGAAGCCGCGAAATGAAAGCGGCAGGGATTGATGTAATCAACCTCAGCATTGGAGAGCCCGATTTTGATACCCCCGATTTTGTGAAAGATGCCGGCATCCTTGCCATTCAACAAAACAAGACTCATTATCCTCCGGTTCCCGGTATTCCTGAGCTGAGAGCAGCCATTGCCGAAAAATTCAAAAGAGACAATCACATCACCTGCACACCGGACATGGTGGTGGTTTCTACCGGTGCAAAACAATCCATCGCCAATGTGGTGCTCAGTACCATCAATCCGGGTGACGAGGTAATTATTCCAACGCCTTACTGGGTGAGTTATCTGGAGCTGGTGAAAATGGCCGGAGGCGTTCCTGTATTTATCAGATCGGGAGTGCACAACAATTATAAAATCACTGCTGAAGAACTCCGGGCAGCGCTGACTGATAAAACCCGTATGCTTATTTTCAGTTCCCCTTGCAACCCAAGCGGATCTGTTTACAGCGAAGCAGAGATCAGATCATTCGCTTCGGTACTGCAAATGCATCCTGATGTGTTGGTGGTATCAGATGAAATTTATGAATACATCAATTATACCGGCAATCATTTCAGCATGGGTGCCATACCCGAAGTTGCTTCTCAGGTGATTACCGTGAATGGTGTTTCAAAAGGTTTTGCCATGACAGGCTGGCGTATCGGATACATATGTGCAGCTCCCTGGATTGCAAAAGCCTGCGAAAAAATGCAGGGACAATTTACTTCCGGAACTTCAACCATTTCTCAATATGCTGCATTGGCTGCAGTTCTGGCCGGTAAAGATCCGGTGATGCCCATGCGGGAAGCATTTTTTAAGCGCCGGGAGCTGGTGCTGCAACTGCTCAGCGAGATTCCCGGTTTGCATTGCAACATACCCGACGGCGCTTTCTATGTGTTTCCGGATGTGCGTACTTTTTTTGGAAAATCCTGTGATGGTATGCACATTGGCAATGCAGCAGACCTTTGCAATTACCTGCTCGAAAAAGCCCATGTGGCGCTGGTTTCCGGAGATGCTTTTGGCGATGATAACTGCCTGCGCTTCTCCTATGCCTGCGCTGAAAAAGATATCCGTGAAGCCATTCGCAGAATGAAGGAATCTCTCAGTCTTCTGCGATGAAAAGTCCTGCGCTGGCAAAATCTTTTAAAAACAAACGCATCATGGTGCTGGGCGATGTGATGCTGGATGCCTATCTGATGGGACATTCCACAAGGATGTCGCCGGAGGCACCTGTGCCGGTTTTGCTGGAAAATGAAACCATCTACAAACCCGGTGGCGCTGCCAATGTTGCCATCAACCTCGTTCACCTGGGTGCAAAACCCCTGCTCGTATCCCTTACAGGAAATGATGACGCAGGGAAAACTTTGCGCGGATTATTGCGCAATCAAAAAATTGATACCAAATATCTGGCGGTTTCCAAAAGTCGCATAACAACCCTCAAAACACGCGTCATGCAGGGCAGGCAGCAAATGCTCCGGATAGACCGCGAAGATACCAATCCACTCAGCAAAGCAGAATCAGACATGTTGTGTAAACAACTCCTGGAACTGTTTGACAAGGCTTCACCCGATGCCATCATCATCGAAGATTACAACAAAGGGGTGCTCAGTAAAGAGGTGATTGCCTTTGTCCTGAAACACGCAACAAAACACAAAATTCCTGTGGCAGTTGATCCCAAGAAGCAACATTTTTTTGATTACCGTTCCGTTCAGCTGTTCAAGCCCAATCTGAGAGAACTCGCCGAGGGCATGGGTATTTCAGTAAAAAGTCCACCCACACTCAAACAGTTGGATTTTTTAGCTTCCCAATTTTTTGCCAAAACAGGCGTTAAGCACCTGATGGTTACTTTGTCTGAACATGGAGTATATATCAACAACCGAAAAGAGTCGGCTATTTTTCCTGCCGAAAGCATTGATATTGCAGATGTGTCCGGAGCAGGAGATACGGTAATCAGTGTGGTTACCCTCGCCATGCTAGCCGGATTAATGCCCGCACAGTGGGCCATCCTTGCCAACCTGGCGGGAGCACAGGTATGCGAACAAGCAGGTGTGGTACCTGTTAATATGGAGAAGTTAGAAAAGGCATGGAAAAAACATACACAAACCGGGTTGAATCAGTAAATCCTTATTCCGGAAGCGGAAGCAAGCGGGAAGAGATTGAACAGATGTTCGACAACATTTCACCCCGTTATGATTTACTCAACTCATTGCTGTCAATTGGCATTGACAAAGTGTGGAGGAACAAGTTGTCTGCCATGGTGGACCTCAAACATCCCCGTTACATCCTCGATGTTGCAACCGGTACAGCTGAGCTGGCACTCACGCTTGCAAGAGATACAGATGCAAAAATCACAGGAGTAGACATTTCTACCGGCATGCTCGAAATTGGCAGAAAAAAAATTTTACAGCATAAACTGCACAACCGCATTGAACTGGTAGAGGCAGATTCTCTTCAATTGCCATTCGAGGACAATACCTTCGACGCTGTAACAGTGGCTTTTGGCGTGCGTAATTTTGCCTCACTCGACAAAGGAATTGCCGAAATGATTAGGGTACTCAAAACCGGACACACGCTCTTTATTCTTGAGTTTTCCAATACCAGGGGCACCTGGATCAACCCTCTCTTTGCATTTTATTTCCGTTTTATTTTGCCTTTCATCGGACGCTTTATCTCTAAGGACAAAGCCGCCTATGAATACTTGCCCAACTCAGTGGCTGCATTTCCTGCCGGAAAAGAATTCTGTGAGCTCTTGCTTTCTTGTGGAGCTTCTTCGGTGAAAATGAAAAAACTTACTGCCGGAATCGTAACAATCTACGCTGCCGAAAAAAAATCTGTTTAGCACATGCGGATTAAATTGTTTTTGTTGTTTTTATTTCCTCTTCTCTGTTGCATGCCGTTTCAGTTGCTTGCACAAAAAGAGCGAATTAAAAATCTTGAGCAGTTTGACAGAAAGTGGGTTCATTTTGGATTTTCTCTGAGCATCAACAGAGGAAATTTTATCATGAGACCCAATGAGCGTTACCTCAACGACAGCCTTTTTGGCATTACTCTGCAGCACCAACCCGGCTTTAGTTTAGGCATCGTTTCTGACCTTCGGATTTTTGAAAATTTTAACCTCAGATTTATTCCTGCACTCACCTTTGCCACCCGTCAGTTGAATTTTACTTTTGCCAACCGCAGGGGCACCCAATACGATATTACCAAAACAATTGAGTCTACTTTTCTTGAGTTCCCGCTGCTTCTGAAATTCAAATCGCAAAGGGTAAACAACTACCGCATGTATGTGGTGGGAGGTATGAAGTATGCCCTCGACATGTCATCCAATAAAGATGTGGCCAATCCTTCTCCCGACAAGGTGGTGATGAAAATTGTGAAAAGCGATTTTCTCTATGAAGTAGGTTTTGGTATGGACTTTTACCTGAACTACTTCAAGCTTTCTCCTGAAATTAAATACGCGTTTGGATTGAGAAACCTGCTAGTAAACGACAATACCATTTTTTCTAACAGCATTGAGAGCCTGCGTTCGCGCATGCTTTACCTCTCACTTACTTTTGAATAGTTCTCCCCTGCGCAGTTTGTGCATGGTATGCAGCATGTCCATTACCGTATAAGCTGCTTCGGTTCCCTTGTTTCCATGTTTTCCTCCGCAGCGATCCATTGCCTGTTGCAAATTCTCTGTGGTTAATACGCCAAAAGCCACAGGCTTCGCATACTTAATCATGACTTCCATGATGCCGTTGGTTACACCCTGACAGATAAAATCAAAATGCCGCGTTTCGCCTTGTATCACACACCCAATACAAATTACAGCATCGCAGGCGGAGGTCTCAAAACAGGCCTGTGCACCTGCTGGCAGCTCATAGGTGCCCGGCACAGGTACATGTAAAATCTGGTCTTGACCCAATCCGCAAGCCGTTAAATACTCATCGGCTGCCGAACTCATGGCAAGTGTTACCTGTTCATTCCAGCGGGCATACACGATGGCAATGCGCAGGTGTTTGGCTTCCGCAAAAGTAACCAGCGGAACGCCTGATAAATTTTGATGGGCAGATGACATAGGATACAATGTTACAAGGAATATCCGATTCCGTAAGTAAAATACTCCGCTTTGGCCTGATGCGATTTCAGGGTGATTTGTGTAAAGCAATGCTTGCTCACATGATATCGAAGGGCCAGCGACTGATAGATAAACCCGTATTTTCCTACCCTGTCGAAAGCATATACTCCCAGCATCACAGGAATGGTAAAACGGTTGAATACAAACTGATATCCACCATGTATGCCCAGCTGAAGAAGCAGCCGCTCATCATTGGCAGGATTGCCGTCCAAAAGTAATTCACGACGCAGGGAAGAAGAGTAGAAGACCTCGGCACCGGCAAAAAAATTACCCTTTTTTCTGCTCTTCATGTTCAGGTAAAAGGCTGCATTTAAAACACCATATCTTGCTCCGCCGGCCGGATTGATTTCGCGAAATCCGCCTGCGGGAAGAATCATCATTGCAGGAATCTGAAAAGGATTTCTAAGGGTATCTGTATAACGCTCCTTTTGATAATCAAAACGAATTGCGGCATGCGCTGTAATTACATTGATTCCGAGATTGGGGGTGCGGGAGGAACCATTGGAAAAATGGCTCAGGCTGATGCCGGCGCTCATTGCACAGGATTTTCCGGTGCGGAACATCACACCTTGCTCCAGTCGGATAAAGGCATTTACATGTGAACCAATGGCAATATTTTTATGATTGAACTCCCGGTGAAAGGGATGGGAAATATATCCCAATCCTGACCCTGCCCGAAAATAGCGTTTCACATTTTTTCCCCTTTCAAATGAGAGAAAAGGATAGATTGCATAACTGTTTCCGATGAGCGTAGTTTGCCCCATGCTGCTATAGATGAACCCACAGCCGATTTTCGGAAAATGATAATGTTGTTTCCAGGGTGCAAATGTTTTTCCTGCACCCAGCCAGTTGATTTCATGAATGCCATAGTGTCTCTCGTAAAAGTGTGCCATCACCTTTCGGTGTGCAAGGGTAAACCCATATGCGTACTTATATTCCAGTGAGCCGGCAAATAACCATAAAGGAATACACAGCAATAGACTACACAGCAGTATCAGGAATCTGAATGTCACAGTTTCGGTAAAAAGCAATGATGGCAAGCACGGCGCCAATAATACCCACACCCACCAGCCAAAGATCAGAAGCAGAGGCGCCCAGGGTTTCTGTTGTTACCGGTAGTCCGGCATGCTGGATGGCAAATGAAAGCAATACCGCAAAACCGTTGTTCACCAGGTGCCCGGTGATGCTGGTCCACAAAGTGCCTGACCATTGATACCAGTAACCGAAGAGTGCCCCCAAAAGCATTCTCGGAAAAAATCCCATGAACTGCATGTGCACCGCACTAAATACAATGGCAGTAAGCCAGATGCCGGCATGATGATTGCGAAAAATACGAATGAACAAGGGTTGCAATGCACCCCGGAAAATACATTCCTCCCCAATGGCAGGAAGCATGGCAACAATTAAAAAAGAAAGTAACAACGAGCCGATGTCAGGCATTTGTAAAAATGCTTTGGTCAGCGCAGCTGCCTGTTTCTCCGATTCAATCACCCAGTCCGGAAAAGGCAATTGCTCATTGCAGGTGGCAACAAAATTCACAAAAGGTACCAGACAAATCATCCCCGCTGCCGACATCAGTATCAGAAAAATACCGGGTCTTTTGTGGAGACCGGCATAAGCGAAAATGCTACCCGAAACGAGCAATGCATAAACCGCATAGGGAAAAATAAAAGTGCCTAGTGATTGTAGTACCTGCATGGTTCTTAGGGAATCAATCACACCCGGTTTTTCAGGCGTATTGAGCAACTCGGGAGAACGGAAGAGATCTGTATCAAAGAAGACCCGCGAAAGCAGAAAGCCAAGAATGGAGGAGATTACCAAACCGAGAAAGACCAGTGCGGTAAGCAGAAAAAAACGCCTGAATGGCGATAGGTTTTTAAGGGACAATGTTTCCGTCACGATTCCGTACTTTTGTGCCAAAGATAATGGTTAAAATAGGCAATATTTCGCTCGGTGATTTTCCCCTGCTTCTTGCACCTATGGAGGATGTGAGTGATCCGCCTTTTCGTTCGGTCTGCAAGAAGCATGGAGCCGACTTGATGTACACCGAGTTTATTTCTTCCGAAGGCCTGATCAGGGATGCGGCCAAAAGCCTGCAAAAGCTTGATATATTCGAAGAAGAGCGCCCTATTGGTATTCAGATTTTTGGCTCCGACATTGATGCCATGCGCGAATCAGCCATCATCTCTGCAAGGGTATCACCTGATCTGATTGACATCAATTACGGTTGTCCGGTAAAAAATGTAGCCTGCCGCGGAGCAGGTGCGGCCCTCCTTCAGGATATTCCCAAGATGGTGGGCATGACCAAAGCCATCGTAGATGCAACTTCGCTTCCTGTAACCGTAAAAACCCGCCTCGGCTGGGACGACAACACCAAAAATGTGCTTGAGGTGGCGGAGCGACTTCAAGATGTGGGAATCAAGGCACTTACGGTGCACGGCAGAACCAGATCGCAGATGTATAAAGGCAATGCCGATTGGACGCTGATTGCCCGCATCAAGGAAAACCCACGCATTCATATTCCGGTATTTGGCAACGGCGATGTGGACTCACCTGAGAAAGCCCTGGAGATGAAAAACCGATTTGGGGTGGACGGCATCATGATTGGCAGGGCCAGCATTGGCTACCCCTGGATCTTTAATGAGATCAAACATTACCTTGCGACCGGACAAAAAACCCATGCGCCCGGAATTGCCGAGAGGGCAGAAGTGTGCAGAGAACATCTCGACTTTTCCATACGCTGGAAAGGTCCAGTGCTCGGAATACTTGAGATGCGCAGACACTATGCCAATTACTTCAAAGGACTTGATCATTTCAAACCCTTTAGGATGGAACTTGTGCATGCATCCGGCAAGGATGAAATACTCGACATCCTGCTCCGCGTAGAAAATTTTTATGCCGGAGAGGAGGCTATCTCTGTCCTGTGAGAGGCTATCCTTAAATCCTCACCAATGCCTGAAGTTGCACTCAAAAAAATGTATATTAGTGCACCTATTTCTTCAACATGAAACCAACCGTAATCATTCTTGCGTGCCTGGCCTTTGCCTTGCATGCCTCTGCAGGAGAAACTCCCGCAACTGCCAAACCAAACAAAAAACAGGCTAAATCTATTAGTCTCGAGGATCGCATCAACCGCAAAACAGAGGCCATTGCCTCCGAATTGTCTCTCTCCACAGAGCAGCAGAACAAATTGCATGATTTGTTGCTCAGTCGCCAGACCAAGATTCAGCAAATCCGCAACGGTCGCAAACCACAGGAATTATCTGCAGAAGATAAAAAGAACATCCACGCCATCCGTGAAGAATACAAAAAAGAGATCAAAGGAATTCTCACCGCTCAGCAATACGAGAAGTGGCAACAAAACCGCAAAAATGCCAAGCAGCGTCAGCAGATGATCAATGCCGATCCAAACATGCCTGATAACAAACGCGAGCCCGGCGATTTGGACTGATCCCTTCTGATTTGCTGCACATGTTTTCATCCCGCCTCTCCTTTGGATTGCTCCTTTTTTACCTGTCGCTTGTTGGCATGTATTACCAACATCATCTCCATCTCCTTCCCGAAGAAGCAGTCAGTGAAAAGGCTGAAAGAAGGGGAGAAGCCGATGAAGTGAAAGGACGAAACGAATGGATGCGCGGGAGATATGCAGACCCGCTTACCGGCAAAATACCGGCAGGCATCAGACAAGCTGAAATGGCATTTGTGGCCGGTCTGCCGAATGATGCCTCTTACAAGAAATCACCAAATGATTCCGCTGCTCTCGCTTTTAACTGGATCAAACGAGGTCCCTGGCAGGTTGGTGGTATTACCCGTGCTTTTGCATACGATGTAAATAATCCACAAATCCTGCTTGCCGGAACCAACTCCGGTGGGATGTGGCGTTCAACTGATGGAGGCTCCTCCTGGAATGAAACTTTTCCAAAGGATGCATACGACGGAGTAACCTGTATAGCACAGGACAAAAGAACCGGAAAAACAAACATTTGGTATGCAGGTTCCGGAGATGCCTATGCTTCTGCATCCGATCCCGGTGCTTTCTACTCAGGCAACGGTATCAGAAAGTCAACCGATGGGGGCATTACCTGGACCCGTCTTCCCAACCAGGGTTCTATGTTTTCTTTCGACAATGCTTTTGATGTAACATTTAATATTGCCACCCGGATGCAGGATACTGCAGATGTGGTTTTCGTGGCCTGCGTCGGTGGCATCTACAGAAGCACCAACGGAGGAGCGAGTTTCACACGCGTAAGAGGAACAACCCTTGGCAATACTTATTCTTTTTACACAGATGTTTGCGTTACTCCATCGGGCATCGTCTATGCCAGCCTGGGTAGCGATGGCACTCAAAAAGGAATTTACAGAAGCACTGATGGCATCAATTTTAAACGCATGATGCCTGTAAATTTTCCTACTACTTATGAAAGAATCAAAATTTCTTACGCACCCTCTGATGAAAATCAACTTTATTTTTTGGCGAATGGTACCACCAACTTTGGAACACCCGACACCAATTACATCGGCGACATAGAGTGGAACAGCTTATGGAAGTTTCATTATTCGGGAGATGATTCTCTTGGAAACCCTACAGGTTCATGGCAGGATTTGTCCATGAATCTTCCCACCCATGGAGGTCCTTTCGACAAGTTCTATACACAGGGATCATACGACATGGTAGTGAAGGTTCATCCCAATGATACCAACCTGGTCATCATCGGCGGAACCAATCTCTACCGATCAACCACCGCCTTTAAAGACCCGAACCATACCACCTTTATTGGTGGATACAAACAAGGAACTGCCCTCCCGGTGGTAGAAGGATTTGATAACCATCATCCCGATCAGCACGAGATATTTTTTCATCCGGTGAACCCGGATATTGTCTTTAGCGGATGTGATGGAGGTGTGTACAAAACCAATAATATTCGCGCAGCAAACATCACCTGGACTCCCCTGAACAATGGGTATCTCACCACCATGTTCTACACTGTTGCCATCAACCATGCGATGCCCTCTCCCATAGTGGTTGGCGGCACACAGGACAATGGTACATGGTTTACCTCTTCGGATTACCTGGCACAACCCTGGTCACATGTAAATGGAGGTGATGGCTCCTACTGCGCAGTTGCCGACAGCAACAAGTTTTATGTGTTTTCCCTTCAGAGAGGAAAGATCCGTAAGTGTAAGGTAAACAACAATGGCGTGGTTACTTCCTGGAAAAGGATAGAACCCATCGGCGCAAGAGATTATCAGTTTATCAATCCGTTTGCACTCGATCCTAACGACAATAATATTTTGTATCTCCCCGCAGGTAGGGCACTCTGGCGGAACAATATCCTCGGACAAATCCCCTTCGACAATGGATGGGATAGCATCAGTACAGGCTGGTACAGGCTGGCAGATACCCTCACCGGCACCAACATGGTTTTCAGTGCGATTGGTGTCTCCAAAAGCCCTGCAAATACAGTGTATCTGGGTACCACTAACCGAAATGTTTATAAAATTACCAATGCAAGCACTGGTGATGGAGTGTTTACCAACATCACCTCAACCACCGCACCAAATGCATTTCCGCTTGGGGCAAATGTTTCCTGTGTGGCTGTTGATCCTTATGATGCTGACAAGGTGATGGTTACTTTTAGTAATTACAATGTTTACAGTATTTTCTACACCACCAATGGAGGCACTTCATGGAAAAAAGTAGCCGGCAACTTGGAATCTTCACCAAGCGGTTCAGGCACCGGGCCCTCTGTACGCTGGGCCACCATAGCACATATTACACCCGACTCGGCATTGTATTTTGTGGCAACCTCCGCAGGTGTTTTTGCAACAACTGAACTTCGTACGGATGTTGACTCCACCGTTTGGGTACAACAGGGAACCCAAGTGATTGGCAATACAGTGTGCGACATGATGGACTACCGCGAAGCAGATAAAGTGCTTGTGGTGGGCTCACATGCCAGGGGCATTTTTTCTACATGGCTGGATAAAACCAATGGGCTTCATGCCTATTCTGCAAAAGACATTGGATTTGGCGTGTATCCCAATCCGGCAAGTGATGCATGGAACCTTGAAACAGAAAATCCTTATGCCGATCCGCTCCTTGTGCAAATTACCGACCTGGGCGGAAGAAGCAGGTTTGAATTTACCATACCGCCCGGCACCCCTTTGAACAGATATCGTCTTCCCTGCAGCAATCTTCCCGCAGGCTTTTATTTTATTACACTTCGTTCAGGCAGATTTGCCGCCCTTAAAAAAGTCATTAAAATTTAACCTATATGCAATTAGAAGATGCCATTCATCAACAAACCTTCCGTAACCATTTTCAAAAAGCCTACATCAACATTATTTTCACAGCAGGCTACATTCACAACACCTTCAGATCCATGTTCAGCGAATATGGACTCACCTCCCAGCAGTTTAATGTACTGCGAATCCTGAGGGGAAGCAAACAACCCCTTTCTACCCAGCAAATACGCGACAGGATGCTCGACAAAATGTCTGATGCTTCCCGCATTGTAGACCGTCTGGTTGAAAAAAAACTGGTACACAAAACTGTGTGTGCGCACGACAGGAGACTACTCGAAATCACCATCACACCCAAAGGCATGCAGATTCTTGGCAAGCTGGATGGATTGATAGAAGAATTTGAAAAAAAAATTCCGGTAACTGATGCCGATCAGATGATTCATCTCAATCGCATGATCGACGAATTCAGGCTCTATTTTACCGGTAAATAATACCTCCTTCCCCTCTGTCTGACAAACTACTTATGATCAGCTTTCCGATGCTCAAAAGCTGAAGGCAAAGGTGAATTTGTAAATATTTGATTCGCCTGATTTCTTTGGTTTTCTTTTCATTCGGTAAGTGTTTTGTAATTTGTACCCTGTTTGGAAAACGCACCCAAAAATACGCTCTCCCTGGTGGTGATTACTTTTAACGAAGAACACAATCTCCCGCGCTGCCTGCAATCAACCAATGGGCTTGTAGATGAAATCATTGTTCTTGACTCCGGTTCCACAGACCAAACCAAAAACATCGCTCAGGCTGCAGGTGCGAAATACCATGAGCATCCTTTTGCCGGACATATTCAGCAGAAAAATCATGCGCTCAGCTTTGTTGAAACATCCTGGGTACTTTCTCTTGATGCAGACGAGGCGCTGGACGAAACACTCAGAGAAGAAATTAAAAAAGCCCTGATTCATCCCAGGGCAAGTGCTTATACCATGAACCGACTCACCAATTATTGTGGACACTGGGTGAAATATTGCGGTTGGTATCCCGATCAAAAGCTCAGGTTATGGAAAAAAGATGCAGGCATATGGACTGGCATCAATCCGCATGACCGGTTTGTTTTGCACAAAGGGATGAAACCCCTTCACCTGAAAGGGAATATTTTGCATTTCAGCTATCAATCTGTAGAGCAGCATCGCAAACAGGCACTTAAGTTTGCACAGATTGCTGCCGGGCAATTGCATGTCCTTGGCAAAAGATATCCTGCATGGCATGCACCTCTCAGGGCAGGATTCAGATTTTTCCGAGATTTTATTCTCAAGAAAGGGATGCTTGACGGCAAAACCGGATTTACCATTTGCAGGATCTCTGCCTGGTCAACCTATAAAAAATATTCACTCCTGGCTGCAATGAACAATGGATAAAGTTTGCTTTGATGCATGTAAAATGCAAAATATGCACAGCGGTCTCGGACAGTTCTGTTTCCATCTTGCTTCAGCCATTCAAAATCATTCACACCATTATGCTTTTGAAGCACTGCTTCCCAAAAAGCTGAATGCAAATAATCAATATCCATTTCCGACCCGAAGCATTTCGTGGAAGCACAGATACTTTGCACCTGTGAAAGCGCAAGTATTGCATTGCACTCATCAGGAATCTTTCCTGCGTCCTTCAGAAGGAACTAAGATGATACTGACCATTCATGACCTGAACTTTTTACACCGGAAACTGCCGGCATGGAAGCAAAATCTCAGGTTAAGGAAAATTCAAAAAAAGATTGATGCATCGCATGCAATTGTTTTCATCTCGGAATTTGTGAAACAGGAATGTGTGCAGTATTTGTCTTTTCATGACACCCAAACACATGTGATTTACAATGGAGTGCCACACCTTGGAAGTGAGCTGAAAAAACCGGAAGGAATTCCCGAAGAGCCATTTCTTTTTAGCATCGGTATTTTGCAGCACAGGAAGAATTTTGCCACACTGATAAACATGCTTCCTTACTTGCCGGGATGTAACCTGGTGATTGCCGGTAAGCATGACAAATCCTGCTATCCGGAACTCATGCAACTGGCAAAATCGCAGGGCGTTTCCGGAAGGGTTTTTTTTCCGGGTGCTTTGGATGATGCTGAGCGGCATTGGCTTTATGCCCATTGCAGTGCCTTCGTCTTTCCCTCTCTGGCCGAAGGCTTCGGCCTGCCTGTAGTGGAAGCCTTCTCACTTGGAAAGCCGGTGGTGTTGAGCAGATTCACCTCCTTGCCGGAGATTGGGGGGAAGCATGCCCATTATTTTGACGATTTTGAGCCGCAGCGCATGGCCGCAGCAGTGAACCGAGCCATGTTGGACAATACTTTTGAGAAGCAGCAAGAAAGGAAGGAATATGCCAGAGGTTTTTCCTGGGAAAAGGCGGCGCATGCCTATCATGAACTTTACCAATCCCTGCTCAAATTGTGAAAACATTTTTTCTTTTTCTCATCCGGTTTTACCAGGGCTCCATTTCACCCATGCTGCCGCCATCCTGTCGTTACACGCCCACCTGCTCGGAATATACCAGGCAGGCAGTGATAAAATATGGGGCTCTAAAAGGTCTTTGGTTGGGAATCAGGCGACTTGCCCGCTGTCATCCCTGGGGCAGCCATGGACACGATCCCGTTCCATGAGCTTGTATCCATCAGCATTAGTACCCGAGGAGGCAGCTTGCTACACAAATTGCAAAAGCGCAGAAAAATTTGAATGCATCAATACATATTTCTGCTTTTTTTCGTTTGTAAACCCATGGAGGATTTTCGGCCTGTCGCTTAACTAACTTTAACCGCGGCCTTCCCTCATGTTTCTTTTTATTTGTACATTGCTCATTCAATGAATATGCTTCGTAAAACCGGAAAAAAATTTCGTCTTGCCATCGCGGCTCTTTCGCTCGTTGCGCTTTTTACCATCACCACAGGCTTTGCCGATAACTACTTTGAGATTTCTAAGAACCTCGACATTTTCGCTACCCTTTTTCGTGAAGTAAACACTTTTTATGTGGATGAAACCAAGCCCGGCGACCTCATGAAAAAGGCTATCGATTCGATGCTCGAAAGCCTGGATCCTTACACCAACTATATTCCGGAATCAGAACTCGAAGATTATAAATACATGACCACCGGACAATACGGTGGTATCGGTTCGCTGATTCGACGCAAAGGAGATTACATTGCCATCTCTGAACCGTATGAAGGTTTCCCTGCACAAAAAGCAGGTTTACAGGCGGGTGATCTGGTGCTGGAGGTGGATGGCAAATCCATCAAGGGAAAATCAACGGACGATGTAAGCAAACTATTAAAAGGTTCTCCCAATACGCCTGTCAAGCTCTTGATTCAGCGTGAAGGTGAAGCGAAACCCCTCACCATGATCATCACAAGGGAAGAAATTGTCATCAAGAATGTGCCCTATTCCGGAATAGTATCAGAAGGCATTGGCTACATTTATCTGAATCAGTTTACAGAAAATGCGTCAAAAAATATCAGGGAGGCTTACCAGGAACTGAAAGAAAAAAATCCGGGACTCAAAGGGCTCGTGATTGACCTCAGAGGAAACCCCGGAGGTTTATTAAATGAAGCCATTAACATGAGTAATCTGTTTGTTGCCAAGGGCACCGAAATAGTAAGTACAAAGGCAAAAGTTACAGAATGGCAAAAAAGCTATAAGGCACTTAATAATCCACTGGACACAAACATCCGCATTGCTGTTCTGGTAAATCGCGGAAGTGCCTCTGCCTCCGAGATTGTTTCCGGTTCTCTTCAGGACCTAGACAGAGGGGTAGTTATCGGGCAGCGAACCTTTGGCAAAGGCCTGGTGCAGGCTACCAAGGAGCTTTCATACAATGCAAAGCTGAAGGTGACCACTGCCAAATATTACATCCCAAGCGGAAGATGTATTCAGGCGCTCGACTATACCCATCGCAACGACGATGGGTCGGTTGGAAAAGTGCCGGATTCTCTGATCACTGAATTTAAAACCAAAAACGGAAGAAAAGTATTTGATGGCGGTGGTGTTAATCCCGATATTCGTATGAAAGCCCGCATGATTCCCAAAATTTGTCAGTCGCTTGAAACAAAAAATCTGATTTTCGACTACGCAGGAATCTATAAAAAATCACACCCCACCATTGCTGAAGCCGCCAAGTTCCGACTCAGCGAAGAAGAGTACAATGCTTTTATCAAATGGTTAAAAGACAAGGATTATGACTACACCACTGATACAGAAAAGCAATTGGAAGAACTTAAAAAAACAGCCTCAGATGAAAAATACCAGGAGCGTATCTCAAAGGAGTGGGAAGAAATGAAACACAAACTTTCTCACAACAAAGAGGAAGATCTTGTTACTTTCAAAGAAGATATCTGTCGCCAACTCGAAGTAGAAATTGTGGCAAGATACTTTTATCAAAAAGGGAAAATTCAACATTCTCTTTCCTTGGATCAGGAATTGAAAAAAGCGGTGGAAGTACTCAACAACACCGGAAAATACAATGATATTCTGGCAGGTAAATATACTGAGCCCGAACCCAAAGATTAATTCTGCCGATGCCGGAAATAGCAATCCGTGAAAGACTTTTTGCAAGGCTCTTTGTTTTTTTCTCGGCATTGTTTGCTTTTGCCTTAAGCACCTCCTTCTTTTTCATTTCAATTGCCAGCTTCGGTCTGCTTTTTACCTGGCTTTTCTCGCCGGGATTTAAGGAGAGGTTATGGGTTCTTTTTCAAAGTCCATGGGCTTTGTTTTTTGTGTTGCTACTCCTGCTCCATTTGGCCTACCTGCCCAAAGGAGATGACCGGAGTTTTGCCCTCAGCGATCTCAGAATAAAGATTCCTCTCTTGCTTGTCCCCGTGGTTTTTTCATCCTCTCCACGACTGATCAGAAACGAATTTCATCTGGTGCTCTATGCATTTCTTGCCGGAGCTATAATAGCCTGCATCACCGGTTTTGTGCTCTATGCCGGCTGGATGGAAACAGCATTTATTGACACCCGTCAAATGGGTTTTTTTGTTTCTCATGTCCGCCTGGCCATCCTCCTTTCCATGGGTTTCGTTGTTTCATTATGGTTGTTTTTCACCCGGGCTCATAAACGAGAAAGATTTTTCTCCCTTCTCTGTGCAATGATCATTTTTTGCTACTTGGTGCTGATGCAAAGTCCCACAGCCTGGCTGATGCTGTTGTGGGCAGGAGGCATTGCTCTTTTCACGAAGATCAGCCACGGCAAAAAAAAGCTTCTTCTTGCAGGCATGTGTATGCTTGCCTTGGGTGGAATCCTCGGGTTTGATGCCCTTATGAAACACTACGAGAAAAAGTATTTCAGCGCTTCTCCAAACACCACTTTACCTAAGCAGTTTCTCACCGCAGGAGGACATTTGTATGACCACGAATTGATTGAAGATTTTGCTGAAAATGGATACATGGTGGGTTGGTATCGCTGTTCCACTGAATATGAGAAAGTATGGTCCATGCGAAGCAAGATTCCTATTAATGGCCTGGATGCAAAAGGCCAGCATATCAGATTTACCATGCTCAGGTATGTGAGTTCAAAAGGACTTGCCAAAGATTCTGCAGGGATTTACGCACTGAGTATTGAAGATATTCAAAACATCGAAGAGGGAATCACCAATGCCTCATTTACGCAATATGATGGACTCAGGTACCGCCTGTATCAGCTGGCATACGAATGGATGAACTTCAGAAAGGGCGGTAATCCCAGCGGTCATTCAGTGGTGATGCGCATCTTTTTTTGGGAGTGTGCTTTTCACATCATCAAAGAAAATCCTCTTTCAGGCACAGGCATGGGAAACATCAACCGCGCCTATGCAGATACCTATTCCCGTATCCAATCGCCGCTTGCGCTGCCTTATCGTTTGCGCGCCCACAACCAATGGATTACTTTTTGCGTCTGCTTTGGTTTGCCGCTGGGCATCCTGATTTCCGGTATGATGTTTTTCCCTTTTTGGGGAAGGCATAAACTCCCTGTACTTTTTGTTATTTGCTGGGGCATGTGCCTGCTCTCTTTTTTTTCTGAAGACACCCTCGAATCGAGTGTTGGCGCAAGCATGAGTGCATTTGCTGCCATGTTCTTCTATTACCGCATACCCGGGCAAAATGTCGGGTGAATGCTATTTCTCATTGCGCGCATCAATATCTGTCCTTAGAATCCATCTGCCCCTTCTCAATTCATAAGCATCATAACTCAGGTCAGGAGCATAAAACTGAAACTGATTTTTAAGGGACACTTGTTCAGGAACCAGGTGATCAAAAACAATCCTCTTTCTCTCTTTTTCAAATTTGAGTGATACACTCAATTCCGGATTGTAACGCAGCAAGACCCTTTTGCGGCCATCCGAAAAACAGGGAATACCAAAGGTAATGTTGCCATTTTTTTCAATCTGCATGCTCTCAATCACTTTTTTTCTAATCAGTTGATTATTGAAATTTGCACCCAGCAACAAATAAGTTTCTGTTCCTTTGAATTTGAAAGAAATGAGCTGGTAGTATCTCGCGCCAAACCATTTAGAAGGAGTCATCACTGTTTGTTCAGGAGAGTGTGCACCTTCACCGGCATCTTCAAGATACACCGTTTTCCCGCTTTGCCGAAGATGAATCAGTCCACCGCAGAGGTATGTCCTGCTGCCGGCAGGAAAATCCCATGTAAGCAGTAAT
Organism: Flavobacteriales bacterium; assembly: GCA_040383885.1. Taxonomy (GTDB): domain Bacteria; phylum Bacteroidota; class Bacteroidia; order UBA4408; family UBA4408; genus JBEICQ01. The sequence goes on from JBEICQ010000004.1 coordinate 22,379, forward strand.
ATTTTTCCGTTTTCACTTCGAAGAAAACTGAAAGGCGCCACACTGTCGGTAGATATGTCTTTTGCCTCCTCACTGATAATCCATGAAGAAAGATATGCTTCCAGTTTTTTTGCTCCTGCGGGCATCTCTTTTTCCGTCAGACTTCTCAGACGCAGGTATGTGCTGCGTGCACTATCGAGCAAGGGAGAGCCTTTGCAGAGAATGGGAAGGAACCACACACAAAAAATGAAACAAATTTTTTTCATGATTCAGTGATAAAGGGATAAACTACACGGGTAAGAAATAATCCCTTGGCAGGAACAGAAGTGCCTGCCCTGGAACGATTCCCGCTTTGCAGGATGTCTTCAAAATCCTCCATGCTTATTTTGCCTTTGCCAAGGTCGAGCATGGTGCCAACAATGGCCCTGACCATATTGCGTAAAAAGCGGTTTGCCGTAATCTCAAACTCTATTCCATCCTTCACTTTCCTCCATGAGGCATGGGTAACAAAACAATCGTAATGCTTCACCTGCGTATTGGATTTAGAAAAGCACTTAAAATTGGTGTGGTTAAGCAATCTTTTGCAGGCATCATTCATCTTGTCTATGTCGGGTGCGGGAAACTGATACACCGAGTAGGCTCCCTTAAAAGGATTTTTATAAAAATGAAGGTGGTATACATAGGTTCTTTCCCTTGCATCAAATCGCGCATGGGCATCTTCCTTCACGGGAATGATTTTGTAAAGCACGATGTCTCTCGGCAGCATGCAATTGAGGTTGTGTACAACAGATTCATCGAGCGCCAGTTCTATGTCTGCATGAAAATAAAATGTGCTTGCGTGCACACCTGTATCAGTACGACCACAACCGGTTACTTCAACCGTTTCTCCCGTAAATTGATGCAATATATGTTCGATCACTTCCTGCACCGATAAGCCATTGGCCTGTTTCTGCCATCCATGGTATTTACTGCCATCAAAAGCAATGCAAAAAAAGTAGCGCACAGCCGCTAAGATACATATCCCATGGCTGCTGATAGTCACAGGTGCGTTTTTTTTACTTTCCGGATGAGAATGCTTGTTGTAGTTTGATTCGGGTGGCCTTGCATATTCCTTCTTCAAGTGGAAGCGGAAAGAATCAATTGGTGTTTCTGTTCAATAAGTATAGTTATTGTTCTGCCGGCAAGGCGGGAGAAAGGTACGGCGTGCGAACAAAAAAACTATATTTGCCAAGCAACCGGCATGGAAAAAAAACTATCTGTAAACCATCTGCTGGGCATCAGGCCGCTGACTCCCTCCGATATAGGGATGATTTTTTCAGCTGCAGACGAGTTTAAAGACCTTCTTAGCAGACCCATCAAAAAAGTACCGGCCCTCAGAGATCTTACCATTGCCAATATTTTTTTTGAAAATTCCACAAGGACCCGATTGTCTTTTGAACTCGCACAAAAAAGGCTCTCAGCAGATGTGGTTAATTTTTCCGCTTCTTCAAGCTCTGTTTCAAAAGGAGAAACACTCACCGACACGGTGCGTAATATCCTTGCCATGAAAGTAGACATGGTGGTGATGCGGCATCCCCTTTCCGGTGCCGCCGGATTTTTGGCCGAAAGGCTGCATGTTCCCGTGATCAACGCCGGCGACGGAACCCATGAACATCCTACGCAGGCCCTGCTTGATGCGTATACCATCCGGCAAAACTTAGGGGAGGTGAGCGGAAAAAAAGTACTCATCGTAGGTGATATCTTACACTCAAGGGTGGCGCTCAGCAACATTTTGTGCTTACAAAAACTGGGTGCAAGTGTCAGGGTTTGCGGACCCTCCAGCCTAATGCCCAAGCACATTGCCTCTCTTGGTGTGGAGGTGAGCCATTCACTAACAGATTCACTGGCATGGTGCGATGTGGTGAACATGTTGAGAATTCAACACGAAAGACAAGATGTGCATTATTTCCCCGGTATCCGTGAATACTCTGCCCGGTTCGGACTCAATGCTGCAGCCCTCAAAGCCATAGATAAGCCCCTGCTTATCATGCATCCCGGGCCGATCAACCGCGGTGTTGAAATAACTGCCGAGGTAGCCGATGGGCCTCACTCGGTCATTTTAGACCAGGTAGAAAACGGAGTGGCCATCAGAATGGCAGTGATTTTCCTTCTTTCCAGATCCGGTCGTGCGGACTTACATTGAATTTTCATATTTTTGAATGTTTATAAAAAGACACCGATTATGTTTTCTGTTGAAAAAAATGAGAAATACGCCCTTGTAGTTGTGAATGCCGAAAAACTCGACAGTTCGGTATCCCCCAATCTTAAAAGTCAACTGGTGGTGCTCAATGCAGAGGGCTTCAAGAACATCATCATCGATATGGCAGCTACACGCTATTGCGATTCATCAGGCCTGAGTGCCATTCTTGTTGCCAACAGACTTTGTAAAAATTCCGGAGGAATGTTTGTTCTTTCCACTCCTCAGGAAAATGTGAGTAAGCTCATCACCATCTCTCAGCTGGATTCAATCCTTAACATGTCTCCAACACTCAAGGATGCCCGCGACATACTTCTTCAAACTGCATAACCTGATTCCATGAAACAAACATTCATTTTTTTCTTTCTACTCTTTGTAACCTTTCGTGTAGGAGCCCAATGTAATCCCGATCTTTCGATTACAGAGTCCGGTATTTATCCCGACAGTGCCACCAATCTCCCGCCTGCTTTTGCCAATCAGAATTATTCATTGGTGATGACCGCCATTGTTCCCGCTGATACCCAGGCTTTGCCATTTCCGATACCGGCATTTCCGATTTCCAGCATCAATGTGGGAAATGTTACCTGTACTCCTCCGCTCACCGGTTTTAACTTTACCTGCAATGTTCCTAACTGTGCTTTTCCCGGTGGACAAACCAATTGTGGGATTGTAACAGCCTCGCCAACCGCTGCTGATGTAGGCGTACACAACCTCTCGGTGCCTCTCACTGTTTACACCACCGGTAATGTTGAACTTCAATCAACCACGCTTAACTATTATCGCATTGAGGTTTTTCCTGCAGGAACATCAGGCTTGTTCGACATCACTACAACAGAACCGACAAAAATTTATCCTAATCCCTACAGCCTCGGCAGTAACCAGCCTGCCTCTGTGATGGTGTATGGCAACAAACGCGAAACATGCATGGTTCGCCTTTACAGTGTCACAGGGAGTCTTGTTTGGGAACAGTCTGCTGATCTTTCCGAAGGAAAAAATACCATTCCCATCGATGCCAATCTCACAGGCACCGGTGTGTATCAGCTCAGTCTCAGTTATGGAGGTAAAATATACTCCTCTCGCTGGGTAATCACCCGATAGTTAGCAGGCAGGGAGTGCAGCATCCTTTTCAACTCACCATCCTGGGCAGTAGTTCTGCAACGCCAACATCTTTCAGAAATCCTACCTCCCAATACCTTGATTTTTTCAGTCGCTGCTTTTTAATTGATTGCGGAGAAGGAACGCAGGTGCAAATCCGTCGGCATAAACTTCGACTCTCGCGCATCAAGCACATTCTGATTTCACACCTTCACGGAGATCATTTTTTTGGTTTGCCCGGACTCTTGTCCAGTTTACATTTACTCAATCACAAACAAGATATTCACCTCTATGCTCCGGAAGCCCTGTTTCCTCTCCTCGACAGTATTTTTTTGGCTTCCGACACCAGGTTGAGGTATAGACTTGTTTATCATCCTTTTCATACTTCGCAATCGCAGGTCATCTACCGCGACGAAAAGTTGGAGGTTAGCACTCTTCCCTTGCAGCACCGTATTCCCTGTTGTGGTTTTTTGTTCAGAGAACTTCCCGGATTACTTTCCATCAAAAAAGAAGCCATTGCGAGTTATGGTCTTAATCATGCGCAAATCATGCAAATTAAGGCGGGCAGCGATTTTGTCGATGCAGATGGAAACACCATTAAAAATGCACATCTAACAAGGCCACCCCGTGTACCCGTTTCATACGCCTATTGCAGCGATACGGCTTTTCATCCACCATTGATTCCCCTAATCAAAGGAGTAGACCTGCTTTATCATGAATCTACTTTTTGCAAGGATCTCGAAAAGAGGGCAGTCGAAACTTACCACTCCACGGCAGCAGAAGCAGCAAGAATGGCTTCAATGGCGGAAGTAAAAAAATTACTGCTCGGACATTTCTCTGCGAGATACAGCAACCTCAATGGCTTTCTTGAAGAGGCAAAACCTCTTTTCGAGCATACTGAACTTGCCCTGGAAGGAACCACATTCAGTATGTAATCAATCCTTACCTTTGATGAAAATGAAGCAACAATTGCTTTTGGGAGAAAAAAAGTTTTCAGTCATTCTTTACCGGCTGGCACTCGAGATTCTCGAGAATCTTAAGGATCCTGAAAACACCGTGTTGGTGGGACTTCAGCCCAGGGGCGTTCAGTTGATGAAGCGGGTGATGCATGAACTGAAATTGCTCGCTCCCGACTTACAATTGAAAAGCGGAATACTCGACATTACTTTTTTCAGGGATGATTTCCGGAAAGAAGATGGACATCTCATCCCACAAAGCACAGACCTGCATGTAAGTCTCGAAAATAAAACGGTTATCCTGATTGATGATGTGCTTTATACAGGTCGTTCCATTCGTGCCGCGATGGATGCTTTGCTTTCCTTTGGCCGTCCCTCAGGGGTGCAGCTGATGGTGTTGATAGATCGGCTCTATAGCAGGGAGCTGCCCATTCATCCGGATTACACCGGCCTGAAAGTAGATACCATCGTTTCCCAAAAAGTGAAAGTGCTCTGGGCAGAAAATGAGGGAAAAGATGAAGTTTGGCTAATTGAAAATACAAATGCATAAATGATGAATACCTGGTTGACAGTTCCTGAAGATTCCGATTTTTCTATCCACAACATTCCTTTTGGCATCGCTTCTTTAGAAGAGGGAAAAACTTTTGTTGCCTCTATTTTAGGCGATCAAGTGATAGATTGCAAGGCCTTGTTTTTATTGGGTTACCTCCATGGGCATGGTTTGAATGAAAACCTGCTGTCCGGTCCCTATCTCAATCCTTTTATCTCGCTTGGCAAAAAAGAAACCTCAGCCATCAGGCAACAAATCATCTCCATTTTTACTGATAAAAATCATCCGCTGGCCACACACGCCCAGCATCGTTCACAGGTGTTGATTCATGTGCAGGAGGTTGCTCTCCATATGCCTGTGCAGGTTCCCAATTACAGTGATTTTTATTCCAGCATAGACCATGCTACCAATGTGGGGAAAATGTTTCGCGATCCTGCAAACGCACTCCTGCCCAACTGGAAGCACATGCCCGTGGCATACCACGGCAGGGCCTCCAGCATCACGGTTTCCGGAACCCCATTTCATCGCCCGAAAGGACAAATAAAACCCCCGGATGCGGAGTTGCCACAGTTCTCTGCTACCCGTTTGCTCGATTTTGAACTGGAAGTGGCTTTCATCACAGGTAAGGCCACGCAAATGGGAGAACAGGTGAGCACCTCTCAGGCCGAAGATTATATTTTTGGATTGGTGCTATTTAACGACTGGAGTGCAAGGGATATACAAACATGGGAGTATGTTCCCCTGGGACCTTTTCTGGCAAAAAATTTCAATTCTACCATTTCTCCCTGGGTGGTTACTCTCGATGCACTCGAACCTTTTCGCACAGCCGGTCCCTTGCAAGATCCTCCTGTATTGCCCTACCTTGCTTTTAACGGCAATCACCATTTTGATATTCAGTTGCAGGTATTCATTCAGCCAACACAAGGAGAATCAAACCTCGTGTGTAATTCCAACTATAAGTTTTTGTATTGGAATCTGGTGCAGCAGCTTGCCCATCATACAGTAAATGGATGCAATCTTTGTGTAGGCGATATGTATGCATCGGGAACCATCAGTGGTGCCTCTCCCGATAGTTTCGGATCAATGCTTGAGTTAACCTGGAGGGGTGCAAATCCCATCAGGCTGAAGGATGGCTCAGAACGCAAATTTATTCAGGATGGAGACACGGTCATTCTTCGCGGTTTTGGTATTAAAGACAACATCCGTGTAGGATTTGGGGAAGCTACTTCAAAGGTCTTGCCTGCCTTGTAAGGACTTTTTTTTACAGCAATTGAATTTGATGCAAACCATGTGTCCTGTGCAATAATCCGATGCATCACCCATGCTTGTTACAATCCAATATGAGTTTGAAGCCACCATGTGGCAACATCCCTCACCGGGAGGCTGGTTTTTTGTGTCTTTACCCCATGGAATGGCCGAAGAAATCAGAAATCTTCTTAAAGACCGTGAAGAGGGATGGGGTCGCTTGAGTGCCCGGGTAAAAATGGGAAACAGCGAATGGAAAACAGCACTTTGGTATGATACAAAGCAGCAAACTTATCTGCTACCGGTAAAAGCACAAATTCGAAAAAAAGAGTCATTCAAATTAAATGATCGGATCAAGACGAGGGTATACTTATAAAGTGCAATCAGGCGTCCTGCATGGCACTCGGGTGAATATCTGATCTGGAAGATCAGTGTTTCTTAAAACTGATTATGCTTCAGCCGTCTTCTTTGAAATACCGGCAGCTATGCTTATCATCAGTCCAATCACCATTAACAAACAGCCTGTCCACAACAAATTAATCCAGGGAAAAATAATGGCTTTCATCACGATGAAATCATTTTTTTGATTTTGTTTCTCTTTCACATTGAGTTTTATTTTTCCGGATTCAGGATCAAGGGAGAGAAACTCCAGTTTCATGCCAGCTTGTTTGGATTCAAAAGGAATAGAGAATGTGGTGTTGCCCCTGATGCCAAAAACAGGATAAGCCAGGGCCGATTTTCCGGTCATATCAATGATTCTGATTTTTGCTGCTACTGCCACATCTGCCTCTTGCAGTGCATATTGCTTCCTGTCAAAATCTTTGCTGAGTCCCTCCAAAACCATCATGGCACCAGTGGTAAACACGGTGTCGCCGGAAGCCATTTCCATCTCCGTGCTGCCGGTATATGCTGAGCTATCGGGTTGACTCAGGCTGCTCATGTCGGCATAGGTAATATGCGTATATACATCACGGTTCCAGAAATGCCTTGTATCCGGCTCGGCTGCATTACCCATTCTTGGATTGGTCTGCACAACCGGATGCAAAACAAATGCAGGCAAGTAAGATTTGTTGTTTTTGATGAAATACTGAACCTCGAAGTAATGGTTTACCCCTTCCTGTTTTTTACCTGTATAAGTAACATGGTATTCACCCATCTGAAGGGTATCACCTCTTCTGAGCAAAATATTCTCTGCATTGTTAAAATCTTTGCCCAGCCTACTTACATCCAATCCACTGCTGTTTCTGGAAATGACCAGACTTTTGGAGGTGGAGACCAAAGCGCCCACAAGCAACAGGGCAAAGCCAACATGTGCAATGGAGCCGCCACCGGAAATACGTTTTTTTTTGATGACAAAAAGAAAGTAAGAACTGTTGGCGGCGACAGAAAAGTAGCCCGAAAACAAAAGACAGAGATAAAAGAACTTATCTATTTCGAGCATCAGCGCAGTGCCGATAGTAAGCAGCAATGCAGCCAGCAGAGAAGGGAGTAGCTTTTTAAGAACCGTTGTGAGCTCGGTTTTTTTGTATTTCAGGTATTGTGAAAAAGCCATGAAAAGCAACACCATGATAGCAATGGGAACCTGCCAGGAATGATAATGCTCTGCAATTTTTACGGGAGGGGCAAGTTTGGTTCCAAAGACCTTATTGATAACCGGGATAGAGGTGGTAAAGGTGATTTGAAAAGCAGAAACCAAAAGGATCAAGGAGCCGGTAAACATCCAGAATTCGCGCGAGCTGATGTCGTCATCATTGTTTTTACCACGCATTTTTTTGTAGTACACAACAAACAATCCAATGCCGAGGAAAAAGTAAAAGAGAAGGTATACCAGCAATTGGCCACTCATTCCGAGATCGGTAAAAGCATGCACAGAAGTATCACCGAGAATACCTGAGCGGGTCAGGAAAGTTGAATATAGTACGAGGATGAAAGTAAGTATGCATAAAATAAACGCGATTGGCAGACTTGTTTGTCTTTGTCTGTAAACCAGCATCACATGTCCGGCACCGGCCAAAATCAACCAGGGAACGAGGGACGCATTTTCCACCGGATCCCATGCCCAGAATCCACCGAAACTGAGGGATTCATAGGCCCAGGCACCCCCCATCAGGATGCCGGTTCCAAGCACTGCAATACCTGCAAAAGTCCACGGCAGGGCAGGTTTTACCCATTCACCAATGGCTTGTTTTAGCATGCCTCCGATAGCATAGGCAAACGGTACCACAGTGAGTGCAAATCCAAGGAAAAGCGTGGGTGGATGAATCGTCATCCAGTAATTTTGCAACAAAGGATTCAGGCCTCTTCCATCGAGGTTCTGCAGATAATTGGCCATCTTGGTAAAGGGCAGGTTCATGAATTCAGGATGCTCACGAAGAAGTAGGAAAGGATTGCTTCCCATGCGGTAATCACCAAGGTAAACGCCCAGTAGCATAGAAGCCAGAAACACCTGAACACTGCTAATTAAGGCCATTACAGGAGCTTCCCATCTCCCGGCTTTGAAGCGTATCAGAAAACAAATCACCACATGCCAAAACATCCAAAGGAGAAAACTCCCCTCTTGCCCTTCCCAGAAACAGGAGAACACATAGCGCAGAGGCATGGATTTGGAGGAATGTTGCCAGGCGTACTGATATTCAAAATACTGGTTTATGATGATGTAGAACAAGGTAGCCACCATGCCGAATACCGAAAGTGCGTGGAGATAAAAACCGGTACGACCAAGAGGCAACCAATACTCATCTTTGGGTTTGAAAATGGCGGAGAGGTAAGATAGCGTGGCGAGCAATCCAAAAACAAATGACCCCACTACAAATGCATGACCTATTTTACCCGGCAGCAGATGTTCTCCTATAAATTGAATATCCATTCGGGAATGTCCTTATGATTGCTTAAAGTTTTCTTCAGAATCAACCGTCATACCGTCCTTGTCATTGTTGTATTTAGACGGGCATTTCATCAGGATCTTATCCGCTTCAAATTCATTTCCGGAACAACTTCCGGTGATCACAATTTGCTCAGAGCGTTCAAAATCCTGAGGCTTTGTGCCTTTGTACAGCACTTTTTTCTCTGTGCCCTTGTTGTCGATCATATAAAAGGTGAAAAGATTGGCATCCTTGTTTGGATTAAACCCCAAAGGCTTCGATTTGTTGAGTTTTCCTACCACATGGTATACTTCTCCCGGATTGGCAGCTGCCTCACTGAAATCTGCATAGGTACTGCTATCGCTCACGGTGGCCATGATGGCACCAATGCAAACGGCAATTAGGATAATAAGCAGGATATGAAATTTTTTCATTGCGCGCGGGCAAATGTAGGCATTAACGCTTTTGGGGCTGGCAGAACTTGGTTAAAAAAACCAAGTGTCCGAAATAATTTTCCCTCATTCCATTTCCTCTTTGGCCATCTGCAACAGGGATTGCATCTCAAGTTTTGCTTTGCTGCCATGGTCTGCTTTTTTGATGCCTGTTTCCAGTACTTCAATGGCTAATAAATAGGAACCTTCAGAAAAAAACAAATCCCCAAGCTTATGGTAGGCGGGAAGATAATCCGGATTGTTCAGTATGATTTGCTGCAGTTGAACAATTCCTTTTTTCCGTTCACCTGCAGAAACATATTCAAGTGCGAGTGCATATTGCAGAAACAAATCGTTTGGCTCGCTGCTGAGCATGGCAAGCAATTGTTCAATCCTGTTGCCCATGCTAGGAAAAATCAGGCGAAAGTAAATTGCTTCAATACCCTGAGGTCATTCTCAAAAAACAACCTGAGATCGTTTACACCATATTTGAGCATGGCAATGCGCTCCACACCCATGCCAAAGGCAAACCCGGAATACTCTTCCGGATCGATGCCGCAATTACTCAGCACAGCAGGATCAATCATGCCACATCCTAATATTTCTACCCAACCGCTATGCTTGCAGATGTTGCATCCTTTTTGTTCACAGAACATACAGGATACATCCATCTCCGCACTGGGCTCGGTAAACGGGAAATAGGAGGGACGCAGTCTGATGCGTGTTTTTTCACCAAACATTTTCTCTGCAAAATACATGAGTGTTTGCTTCAGGTCTGCAAAGGATACCTGCTTATCAACATAAAAGCCTTCTACCTGATGGAACTGACAATGGGCTCTTGCCGAGATAGCCTCGTTACGGTATACCCTGCCGGGAGCCAGCACCCGAAGCGGCGGAGCATATTTTTCCATTACCCTGATCTGTACGGAAGAGGTATGTGTTCTTAAGGCCTGTTTTCCGCCATTTACAAAAAAAGTATCCTGCATGTCGCGTGCGGGATGATTCTCCGGAAAATTAAGCGCAGAAAAGTTGTGCCAGTCATCCTCAACCTCCGGGCCCTCAGCAACCCCAAAACCAATGCCACAGAAAATGTCGAGAATTTTTTTGTTGATGATGCTGATGGGATGTCTTGAACCAAGCGTTGCGGGTATACCCGGAAGGGAATAATCTGTATCTGAATCGGTGGGCTCAGCCTTTTCTGAAACCTGCTCAATCAGTGACTGGATCTTTTGCTGAGCGAGTTGCTTGAGCTCGTTGAGGGGTTTGCCTAATTCCTTTTTTTGTGCCGGATCTACCGAACGGAATTGATCAAACATTTCGGTGATGATACCATTTTTCCCCAGCATTTTTACACGGAAGGATTCAATGGCTTTGGCATCTTTGGAGGAAAATGCTTCAATCTCCTTGCTGATTGTCTGTATCGTTTGAAGCATGAAATACTTATCTATTGAGCCACCATACTGAATAGCCGCGGGCGATGGCATCTGTGTAGTTTTGCTCAAGATCTGCTCTCGGTGCTGCAGGCCCAAGGCTCACTCTGTATAAGCCTCCTGGGCTTTGCCCGCTGATGCGTGCCTGAAACCCCAGTTGCTGTAACTCAAGCACCAGTTTCTGTGCATTTTCTTCCAGACGAAAACAGCCCGCAATCAATTCTACATAGGTATCATTTCCGGAGGCCGGCGGTATTTTATTGGAAGGATTTTGTTTTTCCTGATTGATTGGTTGCACTGATGAATCAAGTTGCGTTGCTTTGTTCTCATCAGGAACAGGGAGCGCTTCGGTAAGCTGGTTTTTTTTCAAAACATCAGGTATTTCAGGATACCGAATGGCTTGGTGTGGCTTGTATTTGGACTCCACAGGTGAAGCAAAAAAACCGGAGGTGTTCGTACTGTTTTGTTTTACTGCCGGCTGCAAAAAGGGCCAGGCAAGAACCAGCATCGCAGCCGGAATACTTATGGCAGTAGCAAGGTAACGAAGGGCTGTATTCTTTTTGTTTAAAGAAGTTTGATCATCTAATTGAATGATGCCTTCTTCCGTTTGTGCTGAAGGTTTTTCAATCTCAACAAGTTGAAATTTCAATACCGGCAAGCCGTATGCCTCAGGAAGAAAATTAAGGTCTGAGGATGGTTCAAACTGAGCGCCCAGCGAATCGCGTTGCAAAAAAGATCCGATGCGTCCGAAGATGAATTGTTTCTCCCTGAGCAGGGTATTTTGCAATTCTCTGGAAAACAACTGAACCCTTGCATCCGCATCCTCAAATTTGAGATCATAGGCTTTTGCGAGTGCGGCTGTAAGCAAACCGTCGTTGTGTGTAAGCTGTCCGTTGAAGGCAATGCGTTTGGAGGGAGGCGAAAAAGTGCTGTTCTCGCGATTCAGGGTAGCAGGAACAGCTTTACCCACAAATCCTCCGAAGCCGGGCACGATTACACAATCGTTTGCAAACAACAACTCCTCTATTAATCGTGTGATTTGATAAATACCTATCTCAGGCTGAAGCAACATGAGCCAAAAATACCTGATAATCACAAATACTTCAACTCATTTTCAATCAAAATTTACACTGCTCTGTAAAACAGTAGTTTATCGTGCAAGGCGCGAGGCAGGGAAAGTAGCGGGCAGGCCTTGTTCACTTGCAAGCGAAATAGATGGAGCATGGTGAGGCGCAATAAAGGAGAAGACGGAATGGATGTATGCAAGGGGCAAGGATTTTTCTCTTTTGCTCCGGCTTCGTGCATCCGATACACGGATGTGGGAATGCAAGTGCTGTCATTCGTCGAAATACATAATAAACATAGTTTGGGTTTATTAAATTTGTTTGTCAATAACAGTGCTAATAGTAAAAGACTTATGAAAATTAACCAGGTTAAATTCAAAACAAAAAATGACATCCGGCAATATATCGATTCATTTCAAGCCGGTTCTTACGATTTTCATGTGATTTTTTGCGACAAAAGATTCATCACAGATCCGGAATTAAATTCACTTTATGAGAAAGTTTTTTCGGGGAGTTTACTCATGGGATGTTCAACGGCCGGCGAGGTAGGTGAAAAAGCTTTTAGTGAGCATTCCTTTGTGCTAACTTCTGTTAAACTGGAAAAGACCACGGTTAAAAAAGAAGTGTTCCACCTCAGGGGCCCACAAGATTCCTATGAAGCAGGTAAAACGCTTGCAGAAAAACTACAGGCTCCCAACCTTAGGTATGTATTGCTACTCTCTGATGGAATTCAGGTAAACGGAACCCGATTGATGGAAGGGATCAATGCCATTCTCGATCAACATGTGAATGTCTCCGGGGGCCTTGCGGGAGATGATGGGGAATTTGTAAAAACATATGTAGCGAATGAGCACAATTCATTTGCCAGTCACTGCGTTGCTGCTCTGGGTTTTTATGGTGATGCCATCGAAACCGCCTCCGGTTCTTACGGCGGTTGGGACAGTTTTGGTATCGACAGACTGGTTACCAAGAGTCATGAAAATATAGTGTATGAAATTGATGGCCAGCCGGCCCTACAACTCTACAAGTCCTACCTTGCCGAGAAAGCGGCCGAGCTTCCCGGCAGTGCTTTGTTTTTTCCGCTCGAAATGCGCACCAGCGAAAATGCAGAAGTCCTGGTAAGAACCATTCTTGGTGTAAATGAAAATGACAACAGCCTCACATTTGCAGGTAATATACCCGAAGGTTCCTATGTGCGTTTGATGAAAACCAATGTAAACCGTCTGATTGATGGTGCAGAAAAAGCATCATCCATCATCAAAGAAACAATGGAAAATACGCCCGGTTTGGTTTTTACAGTTAGTTGTGTGGGTAGAAAAATAGTGCTCAAACAGCTAACACAGGATGAGATTGATGCGGTTGCCGAAGCCTTTGACAACAATGTGGTATTTGCGGGATTTTATTCCTACGGAGAATTGTCAAAATTCAAAGGAAAAAGAGGGTGTGATTTACACAACCAGACCATGACAGTTGTTGGAATTTCTGAAACATGAGCAATGAAAATCTGCATCGCCTGCTAAAAAGGCAAATCAAGGAGTATTTCGGAGATATCGGTCAGGTGCCGGATGTAATCAAGAATTTTCTGGCTGCGGTAAACGACGCTTACATTGATTATGACAGTGATTTGCAGCATTCTGAAAATATCCTCAAAAGAAGTTCTCAGGAGTTGTTCAAAAAAAATGGTGAACTCAATGCGCTCAACAGTAAACTGGAAATGCTCATTGCCGAAAAAACCAGGGATCTTTCAAACAGCAACAGAAACCTGCAAAATGCCGAGAAAATAGCGAGGCTCGGAAATTTTTCATTGAATCTGAAGACAGGCGGTATCTCATTTTCCATGCATTGCTCCGAGATGCTGAACCTCAAGCCCGACAAGCCCGATTTTTCATTCAATGACCTGTGCAGCCTTTTTCATGAAGAAGAAAAAATGCTCGCGCTCAAGGAAGAAATTATCACAGCTGATAATAAAATTGTGCTTTCGGAGCTAAAACTTAAAAAGGACAATGAACAAAGGATTTTTAAACTTCAATGTGAGTTTGTTACCGGTGAACATGACGAACAAATGTTGGTGGGGGTAATCCGCGATATCACTGAGCAACGAAAAAGAGAAAATGCCCTTCATGAAACCGTTCAGCAATTAGAAAATTACAAGAAAGCCTTCGACCATGCCGGTATTGTCTCTAAAAGCGATGCCCACGGAAAAATTACTTATGTAAACAAACTGTTTGAAGAAATAAGTGGTTACTCGGAAGTTGAACTGCTTGGCGCTGATCATAATATCGTGAATTCAGGACATCATCCTCCGGAGTTTTTTAATGAACTGTGGAGAACAATATCCGCAGGTAAAATTTGGAAAGGAGTCATTAAAAACAAAAGAAAAGACGGAACATTCTACTGGGTTGATTCAAGTATTATCCCCTTCCTGAGGAACAATAAAATACAAGAGTATATCGCCATCCGCTGGGACATCACCGACAAGGTACAGGTGCACGAAAAGGTGGAGGCTACCAAATTATTTTATGAGTCTGTGCTCAATAATATTCCGGTTGATATTGCGGTGTTTAACGATAAACACGAGTACTTGTATATTAACCCCAACGCCGCTAAAAATGAAGAGGTAAGAAAGTTTTTAATTGGCAAGGATGATTTTGATTATTGTGAATTCTATGGCAAGGACCCTGACATAGCAGTTAAGCGAAGAACAATCTTTAACGAAGTAAAAAAATTAGGAAGACCTGCTGAGTATATCGATGATAATAAGAACGCCCTTGGACATGTGTTTCACAGCCTTCGGAGATTTTTTCCGGTTTTTGGCGCGGATCAGCAGCTTCAATTTGTCATTGGTTTCGGTATTGATATTACAGAGAACATCGAAAAATCGAATAAAATTGAAGAATCGCTGAAAGAGAAGGAAACCCTGCTGGGCGAGGTCCATCATCGTGTAAAAAACAACCTGGCGCTGGTCTTGGGTCTCATTGAAATGCAGATTACAAAATCCACTACCGATGATCTTCGTAACCAGCTGAGTGAAGTACAAAGGAGGATTTTTTCTATGTCGCTCATCCATGAAAAACTTTACAAAACCTCCAATTTTGCCAAGATTGATCTGAGCGATTATCTCAAAGACCTGATTCATTCCCTGGGAACATTCTACAACAAGGGAAAGAACATACAGATTCATTATGACCTCAATTCTGTGCTGATTTCTACCAAGAAAGCCATCCCTGTGGCGCTTGTGGTGAATGAGTTAATCACGAATTGTTTTAAATACGCATTCAACGGAAGGGAAAATGGCAATGTCCATGTCTCCCTCAAACGCGAAAATGAAATGACCAGGCTTAGCATTGCAGATGACGGCCCCGGTCTTCCTGAAAGTTATGATCTCACCAAGGCCAAATCACTTGGATTCAATTTACTGGTTATCTTTACAAGACAACTTAAAGGTTCCTATGAGGTAAAGAACCTCAATGGTTTGCAAATCACAATCAATTTCAAAGATGAGCAAGAAGGTTTTAATAGTTGAGGATGAATTTTTGGTTTCATTTCTGATGGAGCATTACTTATCCGCCGCCAAGGAATGGGAGGTTGTGGCCTCTGTTGACAATGGAAAGGAAGCAATTGAAATTGCACATTCGGCCAAACCGGATCTTATCCTCATGGATATCAGAATTGATGGTGACATGGATGGAATTGAAACAGTAAAGAAGATTCAGCAAACCGACAATATTCCGGTTATTTATACTTCAGGAAATACAGATCAGCAGACTGCAGAGCGTGCAGGTATGACCAATCCACTGGGGTTTTTGGTAAAACCGGTGAATAAAGAGGATCTGCTCAGGTTACTCGCATTGGTCAATAAACAGGGAGAGGCCCCCAATCATTCTACAGAGACCTGAACAATTGCTGAATTGTGTTTGTTGAAATTCATGATTTAGCCAAGCCTTTGAATCATCATGAATACAAACCACGACTTTTTCGATCCAATCTCTATTGACCGTATCATAGAAATGGCCTGGGAGGATCGCACGCCATTTGAAGCCATTCAGGTACAATTTGGTCTTTCGGAGGCGGATGTGATAGACATCATGCGCCGCAACCTCAAAAGAAGTAGTTTTCAATTATGGAGAAAGAGGGTAAACAGTGGGGTGAGCCGAAAACATGCAAGGCTCATTGCCAGAGACGAATTTCGGTTTAAGTCACCCATGCAAAAAAGTATTGCGCTCAACAAAATCAGTAAACGATAATCTTTTACTGCTTCTATCCCCCAAGATTTTTACTATGCCCTGGTCCGTTAGAAAGGAAAACCTGCCGGTTAAAACCTGCCGGGTCTGTGAAAAGCCTTTCACATGGCGTAAAAAGTGGGAAAAAAACTGGTCGGAAGTCAAGTATTGCAGTGACCGATGCAGAATGAAAAGAAAGGAAATGACCCGTGATGAAACATAGGGATGATCAGATATCTGCGATAAACGATCAAATTTTCCGGTACTAATTGTTCTCCACCAATTCCAGCAGTTCGATGCGGTTTCCTTTCATTCCGGCAACCTTCAGGCTGCATGACTCAAGCAATACTTCATCACCCACAGAGGGGATGCTTGAGAAACGGTCAAGAAAAAGACCTGCAAGCGTTTCAAATGAATCTTCTTTTGGCAGGCGCAGCTTGTATTTTTGGTTGAGATAATCAATTTCCAGACGACCTGAAAAATGATAGGTGAATGCATTGATGCTTTTTTCGGTTAATTCTTCTTTGTCATGCTCATCCTCAATTTCGCCGAATATTTCCTCCATGATGTCTTCCGTGGTAATGAGTCCGGAGGTGCCACCGAACTCATCTACTACCACGGCCATACTCTTGCGTTCCCGTCTCAGTTGGGCAAGTGCCGCCTTGGCGGGCATGGTCTCAGGCAACAGGGCAATGGGTCTTAGGATTTCCCTGATACCGGAAGGTTTACGAAACAATTCACTGCTGTGCACATATCCTTCAATATTTTCCATGTTTTCACGGTAAATAATAATTTTAGACAGGTGTGTTTCAATAAATTTATCTCTAAGTTCTTCTACGGAGCGGTTTACTTCAATGGCAATCATTTCATTCCTGGGAATCATACATTCCCTGAGTTTTACCGAATCAAAATCGAGGGCATTTTTAAAGATGGTGATCTCATGGTCAATCTGTTCATTTTCACGACTCTCTGAGGTAAATTGTTTTACATACCGGTCCAGATCTACTCTTGAAAAAACAACCCCGCCGTCGCCGGAATCCATCTTAAAAATTCTTTTCAAAAGGCCTTCTGTAAGTGTTACCGAGGCAAAGACAATTGGATAAAGAATCACATATAGCACCGAGAATGGAATAGCAAGAAGACTTAAAAATCCATTTGGGTTGATGCGAAAAAGTGCTTTAGGAAGAAATTCTGCGGTGATTACAACAAACAGTGTCGAGCATAATACCTGCACACAAAGCACCGCAAACTCACCTTTTATGAACGATTCAATCGTGGGTTGCAGCACCACAGCCATATTGATTCCGTATACGACCAGGGCAATATTGTTTCCTACTAGGGTGGTGGCAATAAATTGCGAAGGTTTCTTCAGGAAGTAACTGATGATGCGGGAGGGAAGATATCCTTGGTTGCTCTCCAATTCAATGCGCAGTTTGTTTGCCGTGAGAAAAGCAATTTCGAGACCCGCAAAAAAGGCAGATGACAAAAGGCAGATGAGGATTACCAGATAGGGATGCATGTAAAGACGAAAATAGGTAAAAGCAGTTTATTCACGGATACGCAATGTGCCCCTAATCTTTAATATTTTGTAGCGGGTAAAGTCTCCGTTCGATTCGAGACCATCGCCCATAAGGATTTCATCTGCAGTGGTAATTTTTACAAATCTGTCACTTGAGATACGATCAGCTCTCCGGTCCCAGATCAAATGTTCAGTATTTAGTTTTTCTCCTTTGTTGTTAACTACTTCCACATTACCGTGGGCATCAATTATCTCCTTGTCATCAAACTTCATTGCATAATTTGCGGTCATAAAAGTTTCAGGTTTGAGGGTATCGTTGTAAAACCAAACTTTTACGCCTCTGGGCATCACGGTAAAAGATCTTTTTCCTTCGTAGTGATCGAGCTTTACAGCCTTTAGTTTACCGCTTAATTTTCCTGAGTCGGTAAACATGATTTCCGCATCGTAAATAGTTTGGCTTGGCATTTTTTCGATGTTTTCAAATGGTAGTTTCACCGGTGGATCATTCCGGCAGGAGGTAAATAGAAGTGTCATCACAATGGCACTAGTCAATACGGCGTCTAACAAACCATTTTTCATTGATGCTGATTCCAATATTTACTGCATAAAATGTTTGGTTTACGAGTCCGGTTCCTCCTCGCCTGAGATATTCAAAGCCTAGAAAAAACATAGGTGGTCTTAACTTTCTTGCGGAGAGTCCGATGCCTCCTCTCAAGGAAAAGGAAGAGACAACAGATGTGCCGATAATCGCTTCATTTTCGGTATATGTAGCCCCAAGTCTGTACTGAGATCGCGAGATAATTCCGCCCCGGCCATCGGGCCCCGGCCACAAGAGCAATCCGAGTGCATATCTTCGGGAAGAAATGGCATATTGATCACTGCCTTTCCCTCTTCTCCCGTAATCCAACCAGAATTTCCATTTTTCTCCAAGTCCGATGCCCAGTCCACCACTCCAAGAACCTGAAACAGGGTCGCGAAAATCAAGGGTGTCTGCTGTTACCAACTGCTGAGAGTTGGCATTGTTGGTGATGGAATAAGATTCCCTCACTGAGAACAAGAAAGAAGGAAGTTGATAGGAGAATCCGGCATCCACATGTATGCGCTTATGCAACCTGAAACTTTGCTGCCAGCCCAACTGATGAAGTGCTCCGCGGTAATTGGCACTCTGCACAATAGCGGAATGAAAATAACCCGATGTGTCGGTACCTGAAAACAGAAGAGATTCAGAACGCCTGATTTGACCAAAAAGATAGGAAGCGTAATATCCGATGGAAAAAGATTGCCAGAAACTATCTCTGGAAGCAGCAAATGGTGCGATTCCCAGACCACCAAAAAATCGGCTCACCCCACCGTTGCCCAGAAACCTGTAGTTTGCAAGTTGGTCGCCAATAGCAATGTCGTTTGAAGTTCCTTCAATACCTCCGCTACTGAAAGGTCGGAATCCCAGGCAGGCTCCTCCGATTTTATTTATCGGGAATGCAAGACTTGCATTACTGGCATATGCATTGTAAGAGGGAACATATCCTGATTTGTATCGTTGTTCTTCATACACCCCTCTCACGCCCACATTGTAATTGGTGAGGGATAAGTAAGATAAGGAAGCCGGATTGTGATAATTGGGACTGAAGGAGGAGCGATAGGCTCCATGAATGTTTCCGGCCTGTTCTTGCTCTGGTGTTCCGGAATCAATGTGATCCCCCCAACCCTGAAATCCGTAAATTGAATTTCCTAGATTTTGCGCGTTTACTTCACCTATAACTAGAAGTAAAAAAATAAAGCCTTTACAGGTTAAGGATAAGCAATTCATGAAGGCCCTTCAGCACGAAATCGGGCTCGGCGAAGTTCGCATATTTTAGGTGAGGAGCAAAATATATCCCGTCCCCTCCGGTAATCACAACTTTTAAAACCCCAAATTCTCTTTGCATACATGCAATCCAGCCTTCCATCTCAAGCAAGATGGAGTAGCAAACGCCTGCATGTAGGCTTTCAGCAGTACTTTTCCCATACCCTAACATGGGTTTGTCAGGTGCAGAAAGCAGAGGGAGCTTACCGGTAAAAGTTCCCAGTGCCCGGTAACGCATCTGCAGACCGGGAGAGATGGCGCCACCTTCGTAATTTTTTTCTGCCGTGAGTATATCATAGGTGATACAAGTGCCTGCGTCAATCACCAGAATGGCACTTTCTGCATGGAGGGCAGATGCTGCACACATAGCAGCGAGCCTGTCTATACCCAGCGTGGCCGGACTGAGGTATTTGTTGTTGAAATTGATTTTGAGTTCATGAGAAGCATGAAACAATGGAACACCTTTTGGAATTTGGGTAGCAATTTCTCTGCCCGATGCCGAAACACTCCCAATAATACAAGCAGACAAGGCTGGACCCGATAAAATCAGTTCATTCAATGTGTTTGTCTCATCCATGGAAAACTCCACTTTCTTAATCAAGTTCTGTGAGGCAAACCAACCCGCTTTTAAGCGGCTGTTTCCTGCATCAATCGCCAGGTATACAGGTGTTTTATCCATTTTATTTTCCCCTGCTATGCTGGGTATTGAGTAGGGTATGCATCAAATATATAACAAATCTATCTCTAACGAATTAGTTTATTACGGTTAAAAATCAAGGCATAGAATCAACTCTGAACCCGGGATACTTTTGGCCGTTCAAGAATTGTTTTTTTATTTTTTAGAGAAGTTTCCATTCTACAAATGCTTTATCATTGCCCCTGTGTGCAGAATATCAGTTTTGCAGATAAATCATTTTTCCGGTATTATTGCGTGGCATACCGCATATGGCTTATGTTTACCGAACTTTCATCTTGCTGCTTCTTTTAAGTTTTGCTTGGTGTAATCGTCCGGAAATTCATAATAAAAATCAGGCTGCTGGTTATCTCAATCACAACGACACCGTTAGTTATGTTGGTATGCAAGCCTGCCGGAATTGCCACCCCGA
>JBEICQ010000005.1:0-42385 GCA_040383885.1 Flavobacteriales bacterium
CATCCAGCGTAATGGCAGTTTCTCCGCGCAACCGCCGATAGGCACTGTCGTTACTAATCTCCAATACACCGGCAATTTCATCAGCCAGTGAAATATTGGGAGGCACCACCTTTTTAATCCTTTTGATGAACTGTTCGGAGAATTTGAAGCTTTTTTCGGCTGTTTTTTTACCCATTTTGTTTGGTATAAATCCTGAAAACCAGGATAAAATTAAAACAAAAATCACTAGAAAAGACCCGGTAAAGGTCATGTAATTTGCAAAAAATGCAAATGGTTGTTTTTTTGATTATCCGAATTGCAAAAATCGCGTTTCAATCTGCTTTTCCTGAAAACTGCCTTTTTCTTACCCTAATCAGACAAAATACTTTTGACACCGGAAATGATCACAAACCCATTTCCTGAAACAAAAACAAAAAACAAAAAACATGAAAACAACTCTTCAAAACATCATCAGAAAAGCCACAGCAGTAGTAATGATTACAGCAAGCAGTTTTGTGCAGGCACAAACAAAACAAAGTGCTGCTGTTCTTAACATTGATTCCCGAATTGCACAAGTTACTCCGGTAGAGCTTGGCAACATAGTGAGGCTGGAATTACAACAATTAAATCACTTTAATGTAATTGACAAGTACGATGCTGAGTACATCATCAACAGAGAAAAACTTGTAATTGACAAATGCTATGGAAGACTTTGTCTGATAGAAATGGGAAAAAGTCTTGGAGTGGATAAAATGATTGGCGGCTCCTACGAAATGATTGAAAAGAAAATCATCGTAAGCCTTAGTCTTGTGGATGTAAAAACAGGCAGCACAGAAAAAACCTTTACCAAAGAATATCTCGGCCTAAACAAGGAACTGCGATTGATTACCCGACAAAGTCTTAAACAACTTTTGGGAATCCCTATAGATGAAAAAGAACTGATCACAACCACCTCCGAAAATGCATTTCCTAACAAAGTAAATGTTCAGGAAGAATACCTTAAGTTGAGTGGTCCCCGTTTTGGTGTCATGCTATTTACAGGGGCTTCTGCCTACAAGTTTCAGAGTGCAAGAAGCGCAGGCGGTTATGATGCTCCTTATCCGGGTGTATGGCAGTTTGGTTATCAATTTGAAAAACAATATCTCAATACCGGTGACATCCAGGTGCTCTTTGAATTTATTCCGATGGTGAACGGACTTGACCAGGGACTTTTCCAACCCACTTTTACAGTACTTCATGGAATCCGTAGCAACAAAAACGGTCTTGAATTTGCCTTTGGTCCTACCATGCGCATCTCAAAATTAAATCCCAGCAACCGCATGCTCGACAGCAAAGGCGTAGCTGTGTGGAACTCCGATTTTGTTCTTGCCGTGGGAAGATCCTTCCGCTCAGGTAAAATGAATATTCCCGTGAATGTGTTTTTTATTCCCAATCGCAACGGACATCGCTTCGGACTCTCATTCGGATTCAACATTTCTAAAATAAATCCAAAAAATAATTAATGATTATTCTGCTTTCATACATTTAATCCCAGCCTTACTGCCAGCCCCCGGAAAAATAAGCCGGGGGTTTTTTATTCCAGTGGAGTTTTTGGTTGCATTTTTTTACTGCCCCTGAACAAAAAACTGCTTAGTGATCGAAAGAATTCTTACCGGAGAATTTTAGAGAAGCAAATGATTGGACACAGGTGCAAAACGGCATTCAATTCAGGGAAGGATCGATTGGGAAGTTGGCAATAATAGAATAATCTCCACCCAGTTCACGCAATATTCTTGCCCATAAATCTTCGGTATCAAAACTAAAAAGATGCTTGCCTCCCAACTTGGTCACGATCCAGCTTTCGTCGGCAATTTCTCTCTCCAGTTGTCCCGCACTCCAACCACTATAACCAATAAAAAAGCGGACATCTCCTGGACCAATCACATTATCTAAAATCATTTCGCGAAGCACCCTGTATTCGCCACCAAAAAAAAATACCGGGAACAATCTCAAGACTTTGTGGGATATCAGCGCCAAGTGTGTGCAGATAATACATGTTGTTTTTGCCCACCGGACCACCCATATACACCGGCCAGTTTTTTCCTTTAAAATCAGGAACGGCCTGCGCCAGTGAAACATCCATCTCCTTATTGAGCACAAATCCAACAGAACCTTCCTTGCCATGCTCGGTTAAAAAAATGACCGATCTGCTGAAGTGCATTTCATCCAAACAGGGATCTGCCAAAAGAAACCTGCCTTTGCGAGGATCGAGTTTTGATATTCCCATGCCTTGATTAGAGATGTTTTAGTTTCGTACCTTGTTGCACACAATTCATATCATGAAGAGAATAGTCCCTGTTTTTATTTTCGGTGCCATCACTTTATTATCTGTGCATGCATCCTGCCGTACAGGCAAAGATACATCACAAGCCGCCTCCACAAAAATCGAAAACACCTATGATGCTGTAATTTCTTTCTTCAGCATCGGACAAGGCGTGGATTACCTCAGAAAACAGGCTTTTGATAAGTTGATGAGAGATTTTGAAGAAAAAGAAAAAGTAAAACTCACAACAGAATCCTATTCCTGGGGAAGGGAAGGTGAGGTAGATGTTTGTATCCGTTTCACCGGACTCACCAAAAAACAACAATCTGGGTTGATTGCTCAGATCGAAAGTCTGATCAGGGAATCTTCCCTGATTCGGATGGGCAGGAATGTGTCTTGTGAACACAAGCGCTAAACCCGGATAAAAAAATTGTTTTTTGAAAAACACCTGAATTACAGAGACATAAACCAAGACAAAAAGGGGTGTCGCTGAACTTATTTTGAGTAATTTCGCACCTTATAAAAAATCTCATCAGCATGAATGATTACGGCACAAAAGCCCCGGAAGCAAACTTGGCTTCCATCGGCCTCAGTCAGGTTGAAGCAGCCTATTGGAATCTCAGTCCTGCCGACCTGGTGGAGGATACCATCCTCCGCGGAGAAGGTGTTCTGACCAATACCGGTGCTCTTGCAGTGGATACCGGTGAATTTACCGGGCGTTCTCCCAAAGACAAATTTATTGTTCTCGACGATGTTACCCGCGACACGGTATGGTGGGGTGATGTAAACATCAAGTTTGACTCTGCCAAATTTGATGTGCTTTACAACCGCATGTGTGCATACCTTACCGGAAAAGAAGTGTATGTGCGTGATGCTTATGCTTGCGCCGATCCGGCTTATCGCCTTAATATTCGCGTGGTAACAGAGTTTCCCTGGAGCAACCTGTTTGCCAACAACCTCTTCCTGCGACCCACCCTGGAGGAAATTCTCACTTTCAATCCCGAATGGCACATCATCTGCGCCCCCGGCTTCAAAGCCAACCCCGAGATTGATGGCACCCGCCAGCACAATTTTGCCGTACTTAATTTAACACGGAAAGTTATCCTCATCGGAGGCACAGCCTATACAGGTGAAATCAAAAAAGGGATATTCTCTTTGCTTAACTATTTGCTTCCTCAGGACAAAGGGGTGCTGTCTATGCATTGTTCAGCCAACATGGGTGAAAATGGAGATACGGCTCTGTTTTTTGGTCTTAGTGGCACAGGAAAAACAACCCTCAGCGCAGATCCTAACCGCAGGCTGATTGGTGATGATGAGCACGGTTGGAGTGAAAAAAGTATTTTCAACTTCGAAGGGGGGTGCTATGCCAAATGCGTTGACCTTACCGAAGAGAAAGAACCACAGATTTACAAAGCCATCCGCTTCGGAGCTCTGCTGGAAAACATTGAATTTAAAAACCAGTTCGGAGAGGTAGATTTTGAAAACATCAGCAAAACGGAAAATACCCGTGTGGCTTATCCCATTCATCATATTGCCAATGCTCTTGAACCTTCCTACGGACCGGCACCAAAAAACATCTTCTTCCTTACCTGCGATGCATTCGGCATCCTGCCACCCATTTCAAAGTTAAGCAAGGGGCAAGCCATGTATCACTTTGTGAGCGGATATACCGCCAAGGTTGCAGGAACAGAAGTGGGTATTACCGAACCTACCCTCACCTTCTCTGCCTGTTTCGGAAAAGTGTTCCTGCCATTGCACCCCACCAAATATGCCGATCTGCTCGGAAAAAAACTGGAAGGCGCCAATATCAATGTGTGGCTTGTAAACACAGGATGGAGCGGAGGAAGTTTCGGAGTAGGAAGCCGTATCAAACTGTCTTACACCCGTGCCCTGATTACCGCTGCACTCAGTGGAGAACTGAACAATGTAATGTATGATACCCTGCCGGTGTTTAACCTGCAATATCCTACTGCCTGCAATGGCGTTCCCCCTGAACTTCTGAACCCCCGCAACACCTGGGCCGATAAAAATGCATACGATGAAAAAGCGCGTAAACTCGCCCATTCTTTTGTTCAGAATTTTGAACAGTATGCTGCTTTTGCCAACAAGGAAACTCTGGATGCAGCGCCCTCTCTGAGTGTGCCCGCCTGATTGTTCAAACGCATATAAACAGCTCCCGGCCACTGCTTTGCAGTGGCCTTTTTTGTGCATATATATTGATAAATATTAAGGCTTTCGGACAGGATATTGAATACCTTCGGCTTTGCCATGAAAACCCCTGCATCCATACGCACAGCCCTTATTTCAGTGTACCACAAAGAGGGCCTCGAACCCATCATCCAACGCCTGCATGAATTACAAGTAACCATCTATTCAACCGGAGGCACCAAGCATTTTATTGAATCAGCAGGTATCCCTGTAAAAGGGGTTGAGACCATTACAGGTTATCCATCTATTCTTGGGGGCAGGGTAAAAACCTTGCATCCTGCCGTATTCGGTGGAATCCTCCGCAGAGAAGAGGTGGCTTCCGACAGCGAAGAGCTGAATACTTATCAAATTCCTGCTTTCGACCTTGTTATGGTAGATCTTTATCCTTTTGAAGAAACTCTTGCGCAGGGATCTCCTGAAGCAGATATTATAGAAAAAATTGACATCGGCGGAGTTTCCCTCATTCGTGCTGCCGCTAAAAATCATACGCATGTACTGGTGGTCTGTAAACCTTCCCAGTATCCCTCCTTGCTGGGATTGCTGGAACAAGGCAACACCACCACATCCGAAATCCGCAAGCTGTTCGCGCGCGACGCCTTTGCACATACGGCTGCTTATGATACAGCCATCGCTTCCTGGTTTGCAGGACATCCCGTTGCGCTTCCCCTGCAGGCACCAAACCCCTTGAGGTATGGAGAAAATCCCCACCAAAAAGGTAGTTACATCCCATCCGAAAAAGCTTTTTTTCATCAGCTTGCCGGCAAGGAAATGTCCTACAACAATTACCTCGATGCGGATGCGGCCATGCGACTTATGGCTGAATTCAGCCGTTGTACTTTTGCTGTAATCAAACACAACAATGCCTGTGGTATTGCCTCTGACATAAATACTGAAGATGCCTGCCGCCGAGCACTTGCTTGCGATCCTGTTTCGGCATTTGGAGGTGTGCTCATCTGCAACCGCGAGATAAATGCGGCAACGGCCCTGCTGCTGAACGACCTGTTTTTTGAAATCCTCATTGCGCCTTCCTTCAGCGGGGAAGCGCTTCAGAAGTTAAAATCAAAACCGAATCGTATCCTTCTTACCGGCAGCGGAGAACCTTTTCCATCTCTGCAATACCGTTCGGTTTTTAACGGACTACTTGTGCAACAGAACGACGATACCCTGGTGTCTCCGGAAGCCCTTCGCATCATGAGCAGCAGACACCCGACAATGGAGGAGGTATCCGACCTTGTGTTTGCCAACAAAGTAGTGAAACACTCCAGGTCAAACGCAATCGTGCTGGTCCATCAGGAAACCCTTCTTGCCAGCGGAGTGGGCCAAACTTCAAGGGTAGATGCCCTCAAACAAGCCATTGCCAAAGCCCGCGGCTTCGGATTTTCCCTTGAGGGAGCCTGTATGGCATCAGATGCGTTTTTCCCTTTTCCGGACTGCGTGGAAATTGCAGCAGAGGCAGGTATAAGCGCCATCATTCAGCCTGGCGGGTCCGTCAAAGACAAAGATTCGGTTGAGATGGCAGAGAAAAAAAATATTTCCATGGTATTTAGCGGAATTAGACACTTCAGACACTGATTTTCGTTTTACCTTTAGCACTCATTATTTACACATGGCATTGTTCGATATACTTACCGAGGAAATTGCGATTGACCTTGGAACTGCCAACACCATCATCATCTCCAACGACAAAGTGGTTGTGGATGAACCTTCCATTGTTGCGCGCGACAGAACCAGCGGCAAGGTAATTGCCGTAGGAAAACAAGCCATGCAGATGCATGGAAAAACGCACGAGAACATCAAGACTATTCGTCCACTGAAAGATGGCGTAATTGCTGACTTTGAAGCAGCTGAGGAGATGATCAAGGGAATGATCAAAATGATTCATCCCAAGCGAAGAATTTTCCATCCTTCCCTTCGCATGGTCATCTGTATCCCTTCCGGAATTACAGAGGTGGAGAAAAGGGCCGTTCGTGACTCCGCCGAGCATGCGGGTGCCAAGGAAGTGTATATGATTCACGAACCGATGGCAGCTGCCATTGGCATTGGCATCGATGTGGAAGAACCCATGGGCAATATGATTATCGACATCGGAGGAGGTACTTCCGAGATTGCCATCATCGCCCTGGGGGGTATCGTATGTGAAAAATCTATCCGAATAGCGGGAGATGAGTTCACAGCAGATGTGGAAGAATACATGCGCCGGCAACACAACATCCTCATCGGAGAGCGCTCTGCCGAAAAGGTAAAGATTGAGGTAGGTGCTGCATCCGCGGAGCTTGAAAACCCTCCTCCCGACTTTGCCGTTCACGGAAGAGACCTGCTTACAGGAATTCCCAAGGAAATAACCGTCTCTTATACTGAGATTGCCCATGCACTGGACAAATCCATTTCCAAAATTGAAGAAGCTATCCTGAGTGCCCTGGAAATGTGTCCTCCCGAATTGGCTGCCGACATATACCGCACCGGCATCTACCTCGCTGGTGGAGGTTCCATGTTGCGCGGACTCGACAAACGGGTATCTCTGAAAACCAAGCTTCCGGTGCATATTGCCGAGGATCCGCTTAGGGCTGTAGCCAGAGGAACAGGAATTGCACTTAAGAATGTTGGTAAATTCAAATTCCTCATTCGCTAAATCCACGAACGAAGCCATTACTTTAGCCTCCCGTTAAAGGGCCGTGCGTAACCTCGTCGTATTTTTTTACCGCAATGTCAACCTCTTTGTGTTCATCATCCTGGAGGGATTCTGCCTGTTTTTGCTTTATAGCCGCAACCACTACCAGAAAGCCGCGTTTATCAGCTCCAGCAACCGAATAGCAGGTGATATCTTTACCACTGTAAACAGCATGCAGGAATATTTTCACCTGAAAGAAACCAACGAAAATCTCGCCATCGAAAATGCCACCCTACGCAACTTGCTGAGAAGTGCTTATCATGCAGTTGATTTGCGTGAAAAAAGCGTGAATGATACTTCTTACCATATGCAGTATCGTTACATTACTGCCAGAGTAATCAACAATTCTGTGAACAGACGAAACAACTTTCTTACCCTTGGGGTAGGCTCCCTCCAGGGAATCAAATCCGAAATGGCTGTAATTACCAGCAATGGTATCGTTGGTATTACCAAGGATGTTTCTCCACACTACACCTCTGTATTAAGTATACTTAATAAGGAAGCCCGCATCAGTGCCAAAATAAAAAAGAACGATTATTTCGGCTCACTCTATTGGGAAGGCGGAGATTACCGCATCGCTACCTTGTCGGATATTCCTACACATGTTCCCCTGGCGGTGGGTGATACGGTAACCACCAATACTTTTTCGGCCATCTTCCCCGACAACATCCTTATTGGTACACTCTCCTCCGTGAAGGTAAAACCGGGAGATAATTTTTATACCCTTACAGTCAGGTTTTCGGCCAACCTCAAAAACATCACACATGTATATGTGATTAAAAATCTGCTGAAGGAAGAGCAAAAAGCGCTCGAAGAAAAATCACAAAATGATAAGTGACCTGATTTCAAATACACTTCGTTTCGCCATTCTACTGGTGCTGCAACTTTTTGTGTTCAACAACATTCAGTTTAGCGGATATATAAATCCGATGGTTTATATCCTCTTTGTGATGATGCTTCCTTTTGAAACGCCCGTTTGGCTTGTCCTTTTCTCCTCCTTTCTGCTGG
The DNA here is from genome assembly GCA_040383885.1 of Flavobacteriales bacterium. Taxonomy (GTDB): domain Bacteria; phylum Bacteroidota; class Bacteroidia; order UBA4408; family UBA4408; genus JBEICQ01. The sequence goes on from JBEICQ010000005.1 coordinate 8,166, forward strand.
GAACCCTGCTCGACATTTTCTGCGACACACCGGGCTTACACGGCACTTCTGTCGTGCTGCTTGCCTTCCTTCGAAAATTTGTGCTCAACTTATTCTCTCCCCGAGACGGATACGAAAGCAATACCTCTCCCACGCTCTATCAGTTGGGCTTTGGCTGGTACATATGGTATGCTTCCATCATGGTACTGATTCACCACCTCACCTTCTTTTTACTGGAAGCCCATCGCTTTGCAGAATTGCATAAAACCCTCTTCCGCTCATTGGCAAGCGGACTGCTCACCCTGGTGTTTGCTCTCCTCTATCAATACCTGATTTACCGCCCCGGTAGCGCAAAATCATGAGCGTATTCAACGACAGAAAATACGTAGTTATGGCGATTTTTATCACCATCTGCACCGTATTTGTCCTTCGACTATTTTATGTTCAGGTATTCAATGACGAATACAAGCTCTCTGCCAACAACAATGTGCTGCGCTATGTAACCGATTACCCTGCCCGGGGTCTGGTTTATGACCGAAAAGGCAAGCTACTTGTGTATAACGAGGCTGCATACGACCTAATGGTGACTCCGAAACAAGTGAAAGACCTCGACACCATGAACCTATGCAACACCATCGGAATCACCAAAGAGGATTTTATCAGAAAACATAAAACAGCACGACAATATTCACCTTACAAAGCCTCTGTATTTGCTGCTCAACTCTCTAACCAGACCTACGCAGCCCTGCAGGAAAAATTATATGCTTTCAAGGGTTTTTATGTGCAGGCCCGTACCCTTCGCAAATATCCAAGTAAAATTGCCGGACATACCCTTGGCTATGTAGGTGAAGTTTCTGATGCTACCCTGCAAAAAGATGCCTATTACAGACCGGGAGATTACATTGGTATCAGTGGCATTGAAAAATCCTATGAAAAAGAATTACGCGGAAAAAAGGGACTGAAAATTCTGATGGTGGATGTCTTTAACCGCATCAAAGGACATTTTAAAGAGGGTATGTATGATACGGCATCAGTATCCGGGCAAAACATTGTCTCCACGCTCGACAAAGACCTGCAGGAATACGGAGAAAAACTCTTTGCCAATAAAACCGGCGGCATGGTGGCCATCGATCCCCAGACGGGTGAAATACTTGCCTGTATTTCTGCTCCTTCCTACGACCCGAATCTTTTGGTGGGTCGGGAACGGACAAAAAACTACGCAAGGTTGTTGAATGATCCCCTGCAACCCTTGTTTAACCGTGCACTCATGGCGTACTACCCTCCGGGATCTACCTTTAAACTGATTAACGACCTGATTGCCCTTAAAGAAGGTGTACTTACCCCGGAAAAAACATATCCCTGTCCCGGTGGATACCGCATGTCGTCGCACACAGTGAAATGTGATGCACGGCATGGATCCATCAGCCTGAGACCTGCCATTCAGCATTCCTGCAACACCTACCACTGCTATGTGTTTCGCAGCATCGTAGACCAGGAAAAATTTTCGAGTACCAGGGAAGGCTATGAAAACTGGCGCAAACATGTGCTCTCCTTCGGCGTAGGAAAACGCATTTACAGCGATCTTCCCCAGGAGCTTCGAGGAATGGTTCCGAGCGTAAATTATTACGACAAAGTTTTCGGCAAAGACCGTTGGCGCTCTTCCACCGTTGTGTCGCTGGGCATCGGACAGGGAGAGTTGGGCATCACGCCCCTGCAGATGGCAAACATCATGGCCATCATTGCCAACCGCGGCTATTACCATACCCCGCATATCATCAAAAAAGTGGGTACATCGGACGAGCATTCAAAAGCTTTTCTCAAAAAAAATTACACCCTGGTACCACCTGCTTATTTTGAACTCATTCTCGATGGCATGCAGGATGTGGTAGAGCGCGGAACTGCTGCCGGATCGAGAGTGAAAGACATCACCATCCTCGGAAAAACCGGAACTGCGCAAAACCCTCATGGAAAAGACCACTCGTTGTTTGTAGGATTTGCACCCCGCGACAATCCCAAAATTGCCATCGGGCTCATGGTGGAAAACGGTGGATGGGGCGCACAATGGGCTGCACCCATCGGCACCCTCATGATAGAGAAATATCTGCATGATACAGTTGCCAGAAAAGACCTTGAAAAAAGAATGATGGAAGGAGTGGTGCACCCGCCTCACTACCTGGAAGCACTCAAACGCATGGAACAAAAAATTGCCCAAAAAGACTCTTCCGAAAAAAGCAACAATACGCCTCCGGAAAAAGACCGCGACAAAAAAATCAAGCCTCAGAAGTCAAAAGAAAATCCCGCATCCATCAGCAAAAATCAAGAAGTAAAAAAACAAACTTCAAGCAAAAGAAAAGAGCCTGAGAAAACAAGTGCAGACAGCTCGCAGTCGAAAAAGAACCGGCCAAAAAAGGAGAAAAAATCACCCAAATTATCAGCAAAATCTGATAGCATACAGGCAAAAAAATCAACTGCACCGGACGGAGAAGTAATCAAGCCTGCGTTACTGGAAAAAGACAGCTCGGGCGTGAAGAAGAAAAAATCTGCCGGGAAGAAAAAAACAGATTCAAATAGTGTGCGCGATTCTTTGTCTGAAAAAAATATCCGCCCGAACAAAGCAAATCGCAAATTAAAAATGAGCGAAGCCTATACAAGCAAATCGGACTCTCTTAAAAAACGATCGCAAAAACAGAGAAAGAAAAATACTGATGCCCGGAAGAACAGCCCAAAAGGGCTGAATGAAAAGGAAGTGAAGGCAAAGAATGACTCCCTGTAAAACCTGGCAAGGGAACACTTTGGAATGCTTTTTGAATACAGGCTTTGGAAATTGCCTATGAAACCCATGCTCCTATGGCTGTGTATGCTGCCGGTGCTGCATACCATGGCTCAGTTCCGCGAAGTGAAACACAACGCATTTGCCCCGGGTGAAAAGCTTGTTTATCGCGTTCACTACGGTATCATTGATGCCGGAACTGCCGAGATTGTTTTGCAACCCGAAGAAAAAAAACTGGGTTCGCGCACAGTTTACCATGCCATTGGAAAAGGAACCACCAATCGCGCCTTTGATTTGTTTTTTAAAGTTAGAGACCGATATGAAACCTATATTGATAAAACTGCGGTTGTACCCATTCTCTTTATCAGAGATGTGGATGAAGGTGGTTATAAAATCAATCAAAATCAATACTACAATCACCACGAAAACACCGTAAACAGCAATGGGAAAATCCTGTCTGTTCCTCCCCATGTGCAAGACATGCTGTCCTCCTTTTATTTTGCCAGAACCATAGATTATTCAAAGGCAGAATTAGGGCAGATATTCAGCATTCCCACCTTTGTTGACGGTGAACTTTTTCCCATGAAAATACGCTATGTTGGCACCGAAAATATCCGTTGCGACATTGGCAAGGTGCGTTGTCTGAAATTCAGACCGATCATTCAGAAAGGAAGGGTTTTTAAAAGTGAAGAAGACCTGGCTGTATATGTTACCGACGATGCCAATCATATTCCGGTAAGGGCAGAAGCAAAAATCCTGGTGGGCTCAGTTAAAATGGACTTAACTTCTTTTGAAAATCTGAAAAATCCCGTAGCTTTCGTGAAATAAATTTTCATTCTATGCTACATTCAGATTCCTTAGAAAATCTCTTTTTCATCGACATCGAAACTGTGCCCTGCACAGAGAACCTAAGCGACCTCGACGCCGGCTGGCAAGCATTATGGTTGCAAAAAGCGCGTTACGACCCTGCCGTCAAATCAGGAGAACTTGCCCTCGAAAAGGCATGGCCAAGGGCCGGTATCTACGCAGAATTCGGAAAAATTATCTGCATTGGTATGGGGTATTTTGTTTATGAAAAAAAGCAATGGCAGGCCCGTATCAAATCCATTGGCAATGCTGACGAAAAAATCCTGCTCGCCGAATTTGCCGAAATCATGCATTCCCTCGATTCTTCCACCAGGCTCTGTGCGCACAACGGCAAAGAATTCGATTTTCCCTACCTCTGCCGCAGGCTTATCGTAAACAGGATTCCCTTGCCCAACTTGCTGGATTTGGGCGGCAAAAAGCCCTGGGAAATTCCTCACATCGATACCCTGGAGTGGTGGAAATTTGGTGATCATAAATCTTATGCCTCCCTCTCTCTCATGGCCAAAACACTTGGTCTGCCCCCACCCAAGGAGGAATTAGACGGGAGTAAGATATACCAAACCTTTTACGCCGAAAACAACTTAAAAGCCATTGCCAACTATTGCAAAAACGATGTGCTGACCCTTATGAATGTGTATCTTCGGCTCAAGCTTCTGCAACCATTATCTGCAGAACAGGTTGTGAACTTGCCATGAACATTGATAGCCTGAGGGAATATTGCCTGGAAAAACCACATGTTGATGAATCCTTGCCATTTGGTCCGGATGTACTTGTTTTTAAAGTGGCCGGAAAAATGTTTTTGCTGATTCCTCTCGATACCCCCAACTTGCAGTTTAATGCCAAGTGTGAGCCTGAACGCTGCATAGAATTGCGTGAAAAATACGCTTGCATCAAACCCGGTTATCACATGGACAAGAGCAAGTGGAACACAGTAGTGGTAGACCATTCTCTTCAGGCAAAGATGATTCTCGAATTGATTAATCACTCCTATGAACAGGTGGTGATGGGCTTGCCAAAAAAAACCAGAAAACAACTATTTCCAGATGACATATTCACCACTTAAAGACAAGACCGCACTGGTATGCGGAAGCAGCCAGGGCATTGGAGAAGCCTGTGCAATTGCACTCGCCGAAATGGGCGCATCCATCATTCTTCTTGCACGCAATGCAGATGCACTTCAAAAGGTGAAAAACAATTTGCCCGGCCAGGCTACGCACCATGTTTTTCAGGCCGACTTTTCTGTTCCTGGTGAGCTGGAATCCTGTCTCGAAAAAATAGTAAGTATTCATCCCATTCATATCCTGGTAAACAATACCGGTGGTCCGCCTGCCGGAGACATCCGTCATGCCAAAAGCACTGCCTTTACCGATGCCTTCAGAGCTCATCTCCTGTGTAATCACCTGCTTGCCCAGGCCTTGCTGCCGGGCATGCAAGAGGCAGGTTATGGCCGCATCATCAATATAATTTCCACTTCTGTGAAGCAGCCGCTAAAAGGACTTGGTGTTTCCAATACCATCCGTGCAGCTGTTGCCAATTGGTCTAAAACCCTCGCAGGAGAGGTAGCCATTCATGGCATCACGGTAAACAATGTTTTACCCGGTGCAACACATACCGGAAGGCTTGCAACAATCATCGGAAACAAAGCCGAAAAAACCGGCGTGCATCAAACCGAAATAGAACAGGAAATGCTTGCAGAAATACCGGCAGGAAGATTCGGAAAACCTGCTGAGATTGCTGCTGCTGTTGCTTTTCTGGCCTCCCCTGCAGCCTCCTATATCAATGGCATAAACCTGCCGGTTGATGGCGGTCGCACGGCTTGTCTGTAAACAATATTCTTCTGTACAGACAACAAACAGGACATTAAAAAATTTTTCGTTCGGGCTGGTCGGAACCTGCAACTCCGCTTGCATAGTCGCCTCCCAAATGTGGGATGATGCCAAACACCGGTAAATAAGAAACAGCCAGGTCGATGCGCACGGAAGAAAGGTGAAATCCTGTTCCTATTGTAAATCCAGGTCTGTTGGCTGCCATCAATCCACCTCTTAGAACAAAGGCCCTGTGCATGCGGTATTCCATACCTGCTTTTACCAAGGGACTACGGTTGCTCTGCTTTTCAAACTCAGCTACAAGCATTACTTTCTCCGACAATGTATACAGTAAACCCATGCGCACAATGGTGGGTATTCGCTCCTGATCCAGGACGGATGATTTTGCCCTGTTGATGTTGTAAACATGCACCCCTGCCCAGAGACCGGAGCTAAGTTTTGCTTGAATACCTGCTTCCGCAGCAAGTCGGCTGCTTCGGCCATACTGATCTCCAATGGAGGTTTGCAGATAGTTGATTTGCAAACCTGCCCGAAATCCTTTGCCAAACATCCGGGCATATCCTAAACCCGCTTTAATCTCTGCATACTGAGGAATACCTATTCGGCTTACCACCAAACCAAAACTGCCAAACGAAAATGGTTTTGCCACACATGCAGCGTACTGTTGTAGCTGTGGAATCAGGGGCTGATAATTCAGATACATCCCTGCGGATAATCCTCTTAAACCTGCAATGCCTGCCACATTGTGCTGCATGCTCCAGGCATCTGATATACACACGGAGGCGTTGCCCATTCCCCAACTTCGGGTACCGGTGGGCTCATTGTTGTTTCTGGCAAATAGCGTGTGAAGGCTTACAAGGAAAAAGCCTACCGTATATAGGCAAACAAAAAAGAAACGACTACTCCAAACGGGCATTGTTCACTTTTTCTTTAAGAGAGTCTTTGTATTCCTCCAGTTTACGGTATAAAGATTCATCTGCAGTAGCAAGAATCTGCAAGGCAAGAATACCGGCGTTGGCTGCCCCATCTATGGCAACGGTAGCAACCGGAACACCCGAAGGCATTTGTACAATACTTAAAAGGGAATCGAGCCCATTCAAAGAATGTGTTGATTTCACCGGTACCCCAATCACCGGCAAGCAGGTAATTGCGGCAACCATTCCGGGCAGGTGAGCCGCTCCTCCGGCACCGGCAATAATTACTTTGATGCCTTTTTGATGGGCATCTTTTGCAAAATCAAACATTTTATCCGGGGTGCGGTGTGCAGAAACCACCTCGCTGAGATACAACACACCAAACTGTTGCAACACATTGGCTGCCGCCTGCATTACCTGCCAATCGGATGTACTGCCCATGATGATTGCGACCATAGCCTGAGGATTTGTCCAAAGATAATTCCGATTTGTGTTTCGAAAAATTTTTTTGAAGAATGATTTACCCTCCCTGCTGCAAAAGGTGAATTGTATTTTCTGCTATTCATTGACCGAAGGCTGCTATATAAGCATTGGCCACCTCCGGATAATGCAGGTGTTCGAGGGCATGAATACGCTGTGAAAGGGATTCGGGCGTGTCGTTTGGGAGCACGGGGGTTTGGGCGCTAAACAGAAGTTTTCCGTGGTCGTACTCTTCATCCACTTCGTGAATGGTGATACCTGAAAAGGCCTCACCTGCTGCAATAACAGCCTGGTGAACCCGCATGCCATACATTCCTTTGCCACCATATTTAGGCAAAAGAGCAGGATGAATATTCAGGATCCTCTGCGGAAACACCTGAAGCAATGGAGCACCTATGCGCATCATATAACCGGCAAGCAAGAGGAACATCACCTTGTTCTGCACTAAAAAATCAGGCAACAGGGGATCATTGTTTTTCCAATGAAAACAAGGAAGGCCATGACGATGACAAACGCCTCTTACTCCGGCATCAGGTACATTGGTAATTACCAGTGCTACCTTGTAAACCGAAGATGGGGTCTGTGAAAAACGAATGATGGCATCTGCATTGCTTCCCTGGCCCGAAGCAAAAATGGCAATGGGTATCTTCATGTGCTTCCGCGTAAAAGTATGGATTCAGATTGTGCCGTGAGCCCGCCATTTACTGATAATGAGGTAACCTGCACCAATCCCGGTCGTTTCCCTTTTGTGAGAGTTCCCAGGTGTGAACAAGCAAAAAAGTCAGCGGCATTATTTGTGGCAGCAAACAAAAGCAAGGGCAAGGCAATTCCACATTCCTCCTGCAACAAAAACATTTCATGAACCATGTTCAATTGCGTGTTGCTCGCCAGACTGTCTGTTCCCAGCAAAACCTTTGCTCCTGACTCAAAAAAAATTCGGGCTTCAGGCAGGCGATGGCTAATGTATTGATTCGCTCCCGGACATAAACACCAGTACAACTGAGGATGATTTTGCATGGCCCATTGTACCTCCTCCCCGGTGGTAACCGTATTGTGCACCAGCATCAGCGGGCGCTCTCGGGTAATCTTTGGCAACAATCCCATCAAGGAACTGGCATGTCCCTTTTGCCAGTGATCAAGGTTCATGCCCCATGAAAGAAGTCGCTCAGCAAGCTTGCCGCTACCATTGATGTACAATTGATTTTCCTCTTCGGATTCCTGGTTGTGGATGCTGAGGAGTCCTTTTTCTTCGAGCGCATGACGATTGATGGCGGCAAGCAATTCGTTGGACAGTGAATAGGTTGCATGAAAAGTAATGCCTGCCTGTGTGCCCCATTGTTTCCACTTCTCCCTGCCTGCTTCAAACACTTTGGTAGCTGCGGAAGGCATGAAACCGAACACCTCTACAAAATGATAGAACTGCATGGCACTCCCTGTGCTTATCTCCAGAGTGTCGAGTGTGTTACAGATGTCTCCCACAAAAACAATCCCACTCCTGTACATGGCATCGATGGCTTCGGAAGCAGCTCGGGCAGCATGTTCCCTGCCCCGGTTTCGTTCTTTTTCAATCCCCTCCAGAAAAACCTGCAGTCCGGTACCCGAAGGAATGCGCCCATGCAAATAACTCAACTCGGTGTGACAATGGCTATTAATGAATCCCGGGCATAGCAAATCGCTGCAATCCACAGCCGGCAATTCATTGGGTATTGAACCACTTCCCACTTCTACAACATAGCCCTGCTCATCCATGATCACCCAGCCGTTCCTGAGGAAGCCCGGGCTTATTCCGTCGAACAAATAGGGAGCCCTGTATAAAGTGTAAGATGACATGCACAAAAGATGAACAATAAAGGAACAAAAAAAATAACTTTGGGGCTGATTCATTCATGGCAATATCCGGATACAAGTATTTGTTATTTTCTCTTCTGCTGATGCTTTGCGCTTCGGTGCATGCTCAGGAAGAGCGTACCGTAAAAGAAAAGACTCCTGCTCCCCCGCGCCCGCTCACCCTTCCGGATACCAGCCTCAACCAAACCGATGCTGCCGGAAACAAAACAGGCATGTGGGTAGAAAAAAGCGGACTTACACAAGCGCAGGGCGTTTACCGTAATGGCAACAGAGAAGGCACCTGGATGACCTTTAATCCGGATGGCATCTTTACCGGACTTTGTGAATATGTAAACGGAACCAAAAACGGATTGGAAATAGAATTGCGAAACACAGGTGCATTGTCGAAACAAGCTGCCTACAAAAACAATCTCCTGCATGGCCGCTTACTCACCTTTTTGCAGAGCGGCAAAATTCAATCTGATGCCCTCTACAAAAACGGAAAACTGCATGGCCCTAAAAAAACTTTTTATCCCAACAGCAAGCCACAGGAAGAAGGTTTTTTTGCAGAAGACCTGAGAGAGGGAATTTCAAAATGGTTTTATGAAGACGGAAAAATTTCTATCGAATACAATTACAAGTCGGGCAAGTTGCAAGGAAACCAAAAAACCTATTACAAGGATGGCGCTCTGCAATCAGAAACATTTTATGTGAACAACCTGATGGAGGGCGAGTACAGGGAATATTTTGAAGATGGAAAAACACTGAAAGCTTCGGGCACCTATTCCGCTGACAAAAAAAACGGAACCTTCAAAGAGTTTGATAAAGAAGGAAAAGTGCTGAAAACAGAAAAATACAAAATGGATGTCCTCACCAAATAAACCAAGCGTATGAAATACCTGATGCTCTGCCTTCTTGCCACTTCACTCTTGTTTGCTTCTTGTGAACGCTGCACCACCTGCAAACAATATACGCCGGGAGGTAAACTGGTGATGGAATATCCTGAAATTTGCGGAAGCAAATCAAACCTGCTGGATTATCAGGACAGGCTTGAATCACGCAAAATGCCCGGCAACACCATAGAGTGTACACAAAAAGGCGTGATGCCCTGGAACTGATTTACATTTTTAGATACTCACCGAAGTCCGGAACCTTGAAAGTTTCCGCCGGATTGTTTTTCTCCAAAAGCTTGCGGAAGGTCTGAATGCTGCCTGACTCCGCTTTGGCAAATCGGGCTTTGGCTTCTGCAAACTGCTTTTGCAGCGACAGGATGTTTTCTTTTTGTGTGGAAGAAGGTGCACCCGGATAGGCGTTTATAGAACCATACACATCGTTGAGTTTTTCTCTGAGTTTGGGTTCCGCTGTGCCCACATAATTGTCGCCTGTAGTTACTACCAGGATGTTTTTGATTGAAGACAGCTCATTTAGCAAGCCTGCAACCCCGGCATTGGGCTTGGTTTGTTTCTGCTGAAAATCATTGGCTTTTTCTTCCCATTTTTCAATGGTAAAAACCAGGTAAGCAAGATCCTGTATAAAATCAAAAAGTTGTTTGGTTACCTGTTGCTGTTCCTCTCTCTCCGCAGGAGTGAATCCGGAATTTTTGCCATACACAACTTCAATTTGTTTTTCAAATACTTCGTTCCCTTTGGTAATTTTTAAGAGATATTTGCCTGCCTTCACTGTGGGTGCTCCTGCAAACGAAAGCGATTTCCCTTTGGCCACCTTGGGAGCCGTGGCATTAAAACCCCATTCAATGGTGTTAATGCCTTTTAATTTTCCGGCATCTGCCTTGGTCACCAGGTTCCCCTGTAAGTCATGAATCTCTGCCGTCATCTTCCCGAACATATGTCGCTTGGGCAAAAAATACCTGATCTGCGCCCTGGAAGTTGGATTGGATGCCACAAACTGATTCTCCTGAGAGCGACCGCCGAAATTGCTTTTCTCATCAATCACAAAAACATCTGAATCAAAAAAACTCAGGTTGGAGTTTAACAGTGAAGCATTGATTTTTCGCAAGGGACTGATGTCGTCAAGCACAATGATTCCCCTGCCATGAGTGGCGGCAAGCAAAGCATTTTTAGTTGGATGCAGCTCCAGGTAATGCACGGCAACTCGCGGGAAATTGTTGCTGAACACCGACCAGCTTTTGCCTCCGTTGAGGGTGATGTATAAACCGTTTTCTGCTCCCAAAAAAAGCAGGTCAGGATTCTGATAATCCTCTTGCAAACTCCTCACAAAGGTGGTGATTTCGGAGGTTACAATGGATTGCCAGGTCTTGCCGAAATCGTTTGTTTTGTATACATAGGGGCGATAATCATTTTGTGTATGTCCTTCAAAAACGGCATACGCAATTCCTTTACCATGCACGCTTGCCTCCACATGATAACACCAGGTATTGGGTGGCAGGCCGGGAATATTTTTCACCAGGTTGTTCCATGTCTTTCCGCCGTCGGTGGTGAGTTGCAAATTGCCGTCATCAGTACCCACCCAGATCACCTGGTCAGTCAATGGAGATTCGGCAATGGTAAAAATAGTACAATGATTTTCTGCACCTGAATTGTCTGCCGACAAACCTCCTGATGCCTCCTGGTTTTGTTTGCTTTTGTTGTTGGTGCTCAAATCGGGAGAGATGATTTTCCAGGCGGCGCCCCGGTCTTCAGACACATGCAAAAACTGACTGCCTGCATACAGCCTGTCGGGATGGTGCTTGCTGGTGGTAAAGGCAGCATTCCAGTTAAAACGAAGCTTGGGAGAGCCTTCTCCCGGATAAGGTTTGATGAGTTTGATCTCCTGTTTTTTGATGTCATAACGCCACATCACCTCAGCACCCTGCATTTCGGAGTATACAATATTGGGATCATTGGGATGGGGATATACGCGGAAGCCATCGCCCCGACCCACCGGTTCCCAATCGCCGGGTTCAACCCCGCCCGGACTCTCGGAAGGACCCACCCATGAATTGTTGTCCTGCAATCCTCCGTACACATAATAGGGTTCGCGGTTGTCGTGGCTCACATGATAAAACTGGCTCACCGGAAGGCATTCCACCATCTCCATGCTCGAGCCTCCGTCGAGAGATCGGTAAACACCACCATCCGTGGCAAAAAACATTTTGTCGCTGTTGCTTCTGTCAAACACGATGTCGTGGATATCGGGATGCATGCTGCCCAGGTTTCTAAAAGTTTTTCCACCGTCTCTGCTGATGGAGCCTGACAATCCGCACTTGGCAATGATATCGGGATTTGCAGGGTCTACGCTGATGCGTGAGAAATAAAAGGGTCTCACCGTCAACTCAAAATCTCCGTTCAGAAATTTCCAGGTTTTGCCGGCATCGTCGGAACGGTACAATCCTTTTTCCTCTTTTTTCTCTGCTTCAATCACTGCGTAAACAACAGAAGTATTGGAAGGCGCAAGGGCCAGGGCAATCCGCCCCATCTTTCCTTTGGGCAAACCACTTTCCAGTTTGTTCCAGGTTTTTCCTCCGTCGCTGGATTTGTACAAAGCACTGTTGTTGCCACCCGACTGAAAGGAATAGGCTGTTCTTCTGAATTCCCAGAAAGCAGCATACAGCACTTCGGGATTTGCCGGATCCATGATGATTTCGGAACAGCCGGTGGTGTTGTTCACAAAGAAAATGCGGTTCCATGTTTTGCCTCCATCCTCTGTTTTGTATACTCCTCTGTCATCGCTGTTCCCCCATAAGGCGCCGAGCGCGGCCACATAAACTACAGAAGAATTGCGCGGATGAATCTGGATGGCAGCAATGCGATCGGTTTTTTCAAGTCCTGAGCGGATCCAGTTTTTACCTCCATCCGTGGTTTTATAGATGCCGTCTCCAGCCGAAACACTGTTTCGTGTCCAGGTTTCTCCGGTGCCCGCCCAGTAGGTGTTGTCCGGATCATTTGGATCAATGGCAAGAGCACCTATAGATTGGCAATGGGCATCGAAAACAGGATTAAACTTTACACCTCCGTCCTGGGATTTCCAGATACCGCCGCCGGCAGCACCTACCAACACGATACGGGGATTTTTAGGATGCAGTTCAATGTCGGAGATCCGACCACTCATGAGAGCAGGCCCAAGATGCCTGGCTTTTAAATCACCAAAGTAATCCCCCGCATTCAGGGTTTCCTGAGAATATGCAAAGGCAGCGCTGCATAAGAGCAGCAAGCACTGCATCAAGGCCTTTCTGCACATTATTTTTTGGGGAAATTAAATTTGTTTTCATCCACCTGAACATTCATCTCCACCTTTTCGAACTGAACAGTTTGAGAAGGGCCATCCTTGATTCCGGAGGCATTGGAAAAAGCCACCATCACCCCATTCAGTTCCTGGTAATCGCTGTATTTTTCCTGGCTTAGCTTTCCTTTCATCTCACCGGAAGGCAGTTCAGATTCCGACATCAAAATCACCTTGCTTTCCTTGTCGAGGTAATGGAATTCAATATTGGGAATTTCCTTTCCTTCTACAAGCATGGTTTTTTTCTCCAGCTTAATCTTGTAACACTCCGTGCCATCTACTTTTTCAGTACCCAGAAGCGAGGCGGTATAACCCAACTTTTTATAATGCATCAGCGCATTGGGAAACTCAGCCGCTGTACGACGGGAATTTTCCGACTCCTCGGCAGATTCCTCCTCGGCAGCCATGGTCATAAAATTGGTTCCCCAACTTTTTTGCCCGTCAAAAGCCCGCATGGTCATGGTGTTTCCGTTAAAGGTAATTTGCGTGTAAGAACGGCCATCAGCCATCATCACCACCTCCACAGGAATGGTAGTGCCACCCTGGTTAAGATTGGTTTTTAAACGCATGTTTTTGACGGCATCCCAGTTTTTGCCTCCTACTGCCTGACAATAGGATTGTATGATTTCGTCTACACTCTGGGCTTTTACTGTACTTGCGATGACAAGGGTAAAAAGGAAAGGAATAAGTTTTTTCATGGTTTTGTTTGTTTTTCAAATGTACAACATTTGCCTATCGATACTCTTGTGAAAAATTGCTTATTCAACCGGGCTGCCGACTCTTAAAAAGCCCGGGAATGAAAATTGCAGGGGAAGTTTGTGCACGAGTTGGTGAAATTTCAAATCATTGGTTACTTTTACGGCTATGAAACATCTGCTTGTTCTGGCTGCACTTACCACAGCCCTTTTTTCTGCCTCCTGCAACAAATGTGTTACCTGCAGCTATACCTCTAAATACAACGGAAAAGACTCCACTGTTAACAGACCGGAAGTGTGCGGTAACCCTACAGAGATCACCAACGAGGAAAATACCACCAAAGCTGTTTCTGCCCGTGCAGGTGCTTTGGATTATACCTGCACCAAAAAATAAACCGGGCATGTTGTTCACTGCCAGCATACAGGTAATGCCTCATGCCAATCTGCTCGACCCTCAGGGAAAAGCGGTAGAAAAAGGATTGATCAACATGGGCATGCATGCTGTTTCTGCTGTGCGCGTCGGAAAAAATATCAGCCTGCAGATTGAAGCGGAAAATGCTGAAAAAGCAAAACTCATTGCTGAAAATGCCTGCAAACAATTACTGGCCAATCCGGTGATGGAAAATTATACCCTGCATATCAGTGAAAACTGATTGCTCAATCAATCAACTCCCTGTTTCTTATTTTCCCTGAAGCAAGCAAACGACTCAGCCGGGGATTTTTCAAAGCCTGTTTCATTAATTCCACATGGCCTCCATGGTGACAATCTGTTCCCAAAAAATCAATCATGCCGGCATCTATCAACTTTTCCGCCATCTTTTGTGTGACGGGGGAATAATACCCGGTGAGTGAATTGATATTGAGCTGAAAAAGCACTCCTTTTTCTTTTAAATCCTGGTATTTTTTAAAACTGTGATACCAAAAAGGATAGCGCTCCGGATGCGCCAGTACAGGTTTGTAGCCATTGGCCTGCATCAAAAAAATAGCATCGTTTAAATGGTCAGGAGCATTCAGGTAGGAAATCTCAAACAACAGATATTTTTTTCCGAGGGTAAGCAAAGGCTCGTGTTCAATCTTGTGTATAAAATCACTGTCGAGATAGTATTCGGCGGCAGCCTGCACCTTTACATTCATTCCCGTGGGGGCAATCGCTTGCTGCAATTGTTCCAATCCCAACAAAATACCTTCGCGGGTATTCCGGTAATGATCCATCATGATGTGCGGGGTAGTGATAAAGTAAAAATATCCCAATTCATGCAGGGAAGTAATCATGGCGAGTGCATCCGCCATGGTTTTTGCACCGTCATCAATCCCCGGAATCAGGTGAGAATGCATGTCTATACCAACGATACCAAAATCATGTAATAAGGCAATGTCTTCTTTCCTATTAAATAAGTTTTTGAATATATTCAAGAGTAATAGGTTTTTTTAAACCATTCTACGGTAATCTCCAGTCCTTGTTTCACTTTTGTTTGTGGTGCATAGCCGATGAATTCATGGGCCAGACTAATATCGGCAAGCGAGTCGCGGATGTCTCCGCTGCGCGCTTCCCTGTAGTGAGGCTTCACTTCCGATTGGGTTTTTTCGCGCAGGATGTCAAACAATTGATTGATGGTGATGCGTTCACCACAGGCAATGTTTACAACCTCACCAAAAGCTTTCTTGTTTTGAGTAAAAAGCGCGCGGATATTTGCCTGTACTGCATTCTCCACAAAGGTAAAATCGCGACTCTGTTCTCCGTCGCCATTGATATAAGTTTTTTTTCCTCCAAGGAGGGCATCCATAAA
This sequence comes from Flavobacteriales bacterium, assembly GCA_040383885.1. GTDB lineage: Bacteria > Bacteroidota > Bacteroidia > UBA4408 > UBA4408 > JBEICQ01. Next base: position 23,550 of record JBEICQ010000005.1, read on the forward strand.
CAAAGGAATGGCTGCCGCATACTCACCCTGTGGGTTTTGCCTTGGTCCGAAAATATTAAAGTACCTGAGTCCTATGCAAGGCATGCCATAGGTATGGGTAAACACATAGGCATACAACTCATTTACATATTTGGTAACTGCATATGGCGACAAAGGGTTTCCGATATTTTTTTCTCTTTTAGGAAGCTCTTTGCTATCTCCGTAAACCGAAGAAGAACCTGCGTAAACAAAACGCTTTACTCCGGCATCTCTTGCGGCGATTAGCATGTTTAAAAATCCGTTTATATTGGCCTGGTGTGTGGCCAGCGGATTCAACACCGAGCGGGGAACCGAACCCAGGGCTGCCTGATGCAGCACAAAATCTACGCCTTTACATGCCGCAGCGCAATCCTCCGGCCGGGTTATATCTCCTGTGATGAATTCCACCTTGCCCGGTACAAGAAACGCGCTGATGTTCTCACGAAAACCCGTAGACAGGTTGTCGAGGATGGTAATTTTTTTAGCTCCGTATTTACATAGATATTCCACCAGATTGGAGCCGATAAACCCGGCTCCTCCGGTGATCAAAAAATGATATTGTCCGAGATCTTCTTCTACAAATGCCTGGCTGTACATGAGCTCATCAATTACCTGTTTACATATTGGTTTTCGTAATACTGTCTGTAGGCACCGGAGGTTACATGTGCGAGCCAATCGGCATGAGACAGGTACCAATCTACGGTTTTTTCAAGACCCTCTTCAAACTGAAGTGAGGGCTTCCATCCCAGTTCATGCTGCAGTTTGGAGGCATCAATGGCGTATCGCTGATCGTGTCCGGCACGGTCTTTTACATAACTTACCAATTGAAAGGATTCCCCCTCTGCCCTGCCCAATCGAACATCCATGATTTTGCAAAGCAGTTTAATCAGGTCAATGTTTTTCCATTCATTATGCCCTCCGATATTGTATGTCTCACCGTTTTTGCCATGATGAAAAATCACATCAATGGCACGCGCATGGTCTTCTACCCACAACCAGTCGCGCACATTGCTTCCGCTTCCGTACACTGGCAATGCCTGTTTGTTTTTGATGTTGTTAATGAACAAGGGAATGAGCTTCTCCGGAAACTGGTGTGAACCATAGTTATTGGAACAATTGGAGAGCACAACAGGCAAGCCATAGGTATGGTGATAGGCCCTGACCAAATGATCGGAGGAAGCTTTGGATGCGGAGTACGGGCTGCGGGGATCGTAGGGTGTGGTCTCGGTAAACATACCGGTTTCCCCTAATGAACCATATACCTCATCAGTAGAAACATGGTAAAACTTTTTATCGGCAAATCCTTCTTTCCATGCCCTGCGGCAAGCATTGAGCAACACCACGGTGCCCACTATGTTGGTACTGATAAAATCCATAGGGCTCTCAATGGACCTGTCCACATGCGATTCGGCAGCCAGGTGAATCACTGCATCAGGATGGTATTTTTCAAACACCTGCTGAATCTGTTTTTCATCGGTGATGTCTGCCTTTACAAAACTGTAATTGGGCTTGTCTTCCAGGTCCACCACATTCATGAGGTTGCCGGCATAGGTGAGCTTGTCCAGGTTTACCACATGGTAATCGGGATACTTGTTGCAAATAAGTCTTGCCACATGTGAGCCTATAAACCCGGCTCCTCCGGTAATCAATACTGTTTTTTTCATGTTTGTTTTTCGTTTACGCTACCAAACTCCATCAGGTAAGCCTTAATAAAATCATCCAGGCCTCCATCCAGAACAGTCTGCACATCGGAGGTCTCGTGTCCGGTGCGCACATCTTTAATTAATTTGTAGGGATGCAAAACATAATTGCGAATTTGCGATCCCCATTCAATTTTCTTTTTTGAACCTTCAATGGCATCGATGGTTTCCTGTCGTTTGCGCATTTCCAGCTCATACAATTGTGACTTGAGCAATTGCATGGCCTTTTCCTTGTTCTGCAGCTGGGAGCGCGATTCCTGGTTTTTAATCACAATGCCTGTTGGCTTGTGCACCAATCGTACAGCCGTTTCAACCTTGTTCACATTCTGTCCGCCTGCACCGCCTGAGCGAAAGGTATCCCACTCTATGTCTGCCGGATTGATGGCAATTTCGATGCTGTCGTCAATCAGCGGATAGGCGTATACAGAGGCAAAGGATGTATGTCTTTTGGCATTGGCATCAAAAGGAGATATTCTCACCAAACGATGCACACCGCTTTCTCCTTTGAGATAACCATAGGCAAAGGGTCCTTCCAACTGAAGGGTTACTGATTTCACTCCCGCCACATCGCCATCCTGCAGGTCTTCTTCCGTGATTTTGTATCCGTTTTTCTCGCCCCACATCATGTACATACGCATGAGGATTGAAGCCCAATCGCAGCTTTCCGTTCCACCTGCACCCGCATTGATGGTGAGAATGGCACTTAAACTGTCTTCCTTGCCGCTGAGCATGTTTTTAAACTCAATCTGCTCGAGCAATTTCATGGCCTGTGAAAATTGTTCTTCCACATCCTTTTCTCCGGCATCGCCTGATTCAAAAAATGCATACATGGCCAGGGCATCTTCCACGGCGCTGTGAACACCTGCAAAAGCCTCTGTCCATTGTTTGATTTCCCTGATTTTTTTCATCTGAACTTCTGCTGCTTTTGCATCATTCCAGAAATCGGGGGCAAGGGTTTTTTCTTCTTCTTCTTCCAGTTGTCTGAGTCGCACCTCTAAGTTAAAGATGCCTCCTCAGCGCCTCTCTGCGGGCGCTCAAATCGTTAAGTTGTTCTTTGGTGATCATAGTGCCAAAGATAATGGCAAAACAAAAACCCCCGGCGTTTTGCCGGGGGTTTTTTCCTTGGGTCGGCGGCTTTTTACAAACCGGGCCGGTGTGCCTTATCTTTTACTTGTTGCCAAGATAAAGTTTCTGGGTGTACACCTTGCCACCGTTCACCACCTTCACCAGGTAGTTTCCGGCCACTGCATTAGGAACAGAGATTTCTTTCAGTCCGCTTGCATTGCTGGCATTCATAAAGGCCATTTCCTGACCGAGTACATTCATCACTTCGATGCGTACATCTCCTTTGATTTCTGCAGGAATGTTTACAAACACCCTGTTGTCGGCTCCGTAGATGTTGAATCCACCGTTCTGTGATGCACTGAGTGCAGGCGCAGCAGTGTTGTCTTTGCTGAAGCGCAGGAAGAAACGACTTCCGGCATTTCCTTTGCTCAGGTCAACTGAATAGCTGCTCTGGTCTTTCAGGTTGATGATTTTGCCTGTAAGGGCATCTTCAAGGTAGATTTCGGTGAACAGATCGAGTGCACTTAAATCAGCAGCGCTGATGGTTACACGACCGGCCTCACCTGCAATCACACCAAGAGGAATAATTGTGTTCAGGCTGAAGTTCTTCATCACATTGATAGCCATGTTGTGGTTGTCATCACTGATGGAATACAAGGAAGGTGAACTAACGAATGTTGGAATCAGCTTGGAAGCGTCAATATTCTCATCGTAGTTGTTGCTTGCATTGTCATCCAGGTAAATAACAGTTTCATCGCTCAGGCCACCATTCTCCACTTTCAGTCTCAGTGTGCTCACCGGATTGCTGAAGAAGTTGTTGGCATAAGTGGTAGAACGCATGGCATCTGTGAAGTTCACATTTGTAGGATTGATAATCGTGTTGTTAGCCTTTACAAAGAAGCCCTGTGAGTGAGCAATCTTGTCGTTGCTTCCGGCACCTAGATTGTTCTGCCATGTTGTACCATTAAAGGTTGCATAGTTATTCGTTACAGGATCCCAGAGATACAGCGAGTTGATGATGCTTGCACTGTTGGCAGCATAGAAGCTATTCCAGGATAAGGATGATGGATAAGGATTACCCAAGAGGTGGAATCCATCAGGATCTGTGTTGGCTCCGCTGCTTGTGAAAGTTATCGGACGGGAGATGTTACCTGTGTTGAGGTTACCATTTACATCGAAAGTTGTTCCTCCGCTTTGATAAACCTTCACTGCGATACCACGACCGGGGTTCATTTCCACAGCTCCTGTGGCCGAAGTCCAGCCAAATGCAGGATTGGTGCCGTTGTTTGTTTCATCATACCACCAGGCTGTTGGGAAAACAGATGGCTGAGCAACTGATGGATCAGTGGTATATGAATACCCTGCATCACCCCAAATATTGGTATCGTCTGCGTAGTTGCCTACTACAGTAGGTACCGGTGAATCGTTCACGGGAGAGGTCATGTAGTGATAATTTCCTACAACAACCCTGCGCTGAACAGTTGCCTTTCCGCTAATGCTACCTCCACCGGCAGCAACCATACCTGCTGAGGCAATGGTAAGCTTGTTGTTGGTGGTAATAGTACCCGCAGTTGGAGTAAGCACATTGTTCATCACCAAAGAGGTTCCGGGTGTATTGGCAAGGGTAAATGAGCCCCCTGTTTTGTTTACATCCACTCTTGAGTTTGAAATGAAATTACCGGAAATGGTTTGTGCGCCTGTTCCAGAGAACCTGAGGGTTCCTGAAGGGCCGTTAAACGATACTGTGTTGTTTGTAGTGAGGTTACCTCTTACAGTTAACACAGACGAAGCACCAAAAGTAAGTGTTTGCATAGCCAATCCACTTGAAGCATTAGAGTAGATGGTTAGGTTAACCACTGTTGGGCTGCTGTTAAGCACCGGACGGTTAACAGTTGCAGGAATGGCTACATTCTGGTTGGTAGATGGAGCTGATTCGTTGAACCAGTTGCCTCCTGTTTCCCAGATTGAATTTACACCACCTGTCCAGTTAACAGCATCTGTAGCTGCAATCTGGAAAGTTCCGAATCCGTTTGCCAGGTTACTTCTTACTTGTACAAACAGGGTGTTACCAGCGGATAGGCCGCTTACATACAGATAAGGCATGTTGCCAAATCCGCTGCCAAGGTCGGTACTTACTGAGGTAAGTGAACCTGTACAAGTGTTATTAGAAGAAGTGTACACCTGCATATCCAGGTTATTGTATGTTCCTGCAAGGGCGTTGAGTACAACTACTCCACCTGAAGGTACGGTTACCTTGTACCACAAGTCGTTGAAGTTGCTGTTTGTACCCCATGAACTAACTGAAGTTACAGAACCGGTAGCAAGCGTATTGTCCGCTGAAGTATACACTGCAATATTGTTCACAGGAAGTGTTACCGCACCGCAGATATTATCATTGGCAGGTGGATCCTGTAAGCAGATACTGAAGTCGGCCCAGTCGGTGGTTGAGAAACTTCCCACACCGGTGTTGGCACCAAATACACGAATGTAATAGTTCTGGCCTCCGGTAAGTCCTGCTATACTCAATCTGGTGGTGGTTACACCGTTGGCAGTGATGCCGCTGGCACAACCCAGGTTGGTGGCAAGTGCATTGTCCCATACTTCTACACGGTTTACCCATGTGTCATTAGTACTCACAATGATAATCTGTGAAGGAGTGCTTGCAGTAAACCTGTACCATACATCTTCATCAGGCGTTCCTCCGCATGTACCCACTGCTTGGCCTGAAGCACCTGCATTGAGTACCGAACCGGCAATTGGATTACAGGTTGGCCCTGAGGTTAACAAAGGAGCAGTTCCAATGCTTGGATCATCGTTGGCAGGTACATTTTCAATCTTCAGATTGTAATTGGCCGCAGCTGTTCCCAGGGTGGCATTATGATCAACCACCAGGTAATAAGTTCCGGGGGTGAAGGTATAGGCACCCTGACAGATATCAATAGCACCCATCACTGCACAAGCCAAAGAGGAACTTGTAGTCAAACAGTTAACATCATCTTTAAGGAACCATCCCATGTACTTGGTAGCATTCAGGTTTTGAAGCCTGATGTTTTTCCTTCCTGCAGTTGCGGGCGTGATGTCTATGCGGTATACCACATCATTTCCGTTTCCGTAACCGGCAGCACAAGTACTGGTCTGAACACCTAGATCGTTGCCCATGAAGTTGGTGGTGTAGTTAGCTGAGTAAGGGAAGGTACTGATCACAACAGGATTGTCGCAATCTACACCGGCAGCAGGCACAGGAGAAGAAACACATAAGGTGAATCCATACTCAATAGGATCGCCGGTAAAGAAATTTTCAGTAGCGGTGCGAACATCACGCATGTAAATTCGAACCAGGTACTCTGCACCTACTGTAAGTCCGGTGAGACTCACACTTTCTGCAACACCATTGGCTCCTGCATTCACACAACCACCTGTAAGTGGCAAGCCTGCACAGCCATTTTCCCAAACTTCGAAGGCAGGGTCAAAGCCGATTTCAGGAGAAACCGTAACAATGTGTGAAGTGTTAGACGCTGTAAACTTGTACCATACATCGTCGTCTGCTGTTGCACCAAATGGAGCACATCCTAAGCCGGCACCGGTAGCACCTCTTGTTGTTCCACTAACAGTGTTGTTGCACACGATAGTGGTGTTTGGTGAAATGGTGATGGCGTTTGCACAAGCATCGTTCGCCGGTGGTGTGGTAAAGTTAAAGGTATTTGACCAGGCTCCTACAGATGTTGGAGAACACCTTGAACGAACACGGTAGTAATAAGTAGTTTGTGCGTTCAAACCGGTAATGGTTGTATTATTTCCTGTTATACCGGTGAGGTTGGGTGTTCCCGTGAAGCTCTGGTTGGGTCTGTACTCAATTTCATAACTGCTGGGAGTACCATAAAGTACTGTCCAGCTGAGTTGGATACTGGTTAAACTCACAGGAGCATCTGTGGCCGTGTTAGGCGTAGGACAAGCAGGGGCAGCAACCACGCTGATATCATCTACAGACAGATACCAGGGGGTGCTGTTGTTGTTCACCGAGATTCCAAAGAAGTGCTCTCCGGTTGTACCTGGAGTAACAAGCGCTGTCATAGACTGATAGCTGGTGTTTTGAGGACCATTCAGGGTAATGAGGTTGTTTACCATGCCACCTGGTGTCTGACTAGTTCCATAGGCAGCCTGCACTGTATTCCATCCGGTGAATCCATCGGTGATATAGTGGGCGGTGAAAATATACACCTCGCCGGCAGTAAGATTCACTCCTCTGGTGAAGAGCCACTTGTTTACACCTGTTGGAGTCCAGTTAAAAGAAACAAACTTGCTTCCCGTACGGGGAATCCTGTTATAAAGTGTTCCGGTAGGTGTGCCAATGTAGCTAAGTACGCCGTTACCTAATGTGGTACCTCCTACGGCCATACATGTAGGAAGTGTGTTGTTGGCAGTGATGCCCTCAAAACCTTCGAAGTATGGTAAACCGGCAGCAGAACAAAGGGTTGAGAATGAAGTGGCAGAAGACCAGTCGCTAAGCAATGCTCCTGAACAACGCGCTCTTACTTTGTACTCGTAAGCAGTAGAAGAATTGAGACCACTAATTACATAAGCCGTGTTGTTACTTACATTGCTGATGGTCGGTGAACCTGTGAATGCATAAGGTGCGGGTCCGCCTTCGATGTCCCATGCAGTTTCAGCACCTCCGGCTGCCCAGTTAAGGGTAGCAGAGCTGGTGGTGATGGCTGTGTAGTTAGGATCGCCGGGAGTAGCACAGGCAGATGGAATGGCCACACTGATGTCATCAATGCTCAGATACCAGGGCACTCCATTGTGGTTACACTTGATACCAAAGTAATACACGCCGGTTGTGGCAGGAATGATATTTCCTGTAAGCGCCTGATAAGTGGTATTCGTTGGTCCGCTCACCGTAACAATGGTGTTGGTCATGCCCGCAGCGTTCTGGGTAGTTCCATAGGCAGCTTCAAGGGTATTCCAACCGCTAACGCCATCAGTGATGTAGTAGGCTTTGAAGTTGTAAGTAAAACCGGCTGTAAGCTGGATGCCTTTGGTCAAGATCCACTTATCTACACCACTCGGTGAGTAATAATAGGAAATGAACTTGGTTCCTGAACGGGGAATCCTGTTGTAATTGGTACCCGTTACACCGCTGGGACCGTTGTAAGAAACGATACCTGCACCTAAGGTGGCATTGGCAATTGCCATACAGGAAGGAAGGGTATTGTCGGCAGAAATGCCTTCAAAATCTTCGCTGTAGGGCACATTTGCTGCACCACAAAGAGTGGTGAAGTTCGGACCTTGGGTAAATGCAGACTGGGGCGGATTGGTACAGTTTGCTTGTACCCTCCACTCGTGTGTGGTTGCATCTGAAAGACCGGTCAAAGAAGCAGAGGTACCTGTTACAGGGTTACCGGCAAATGGGGAGAAGAAAGGATCTCCTGCTTCGCGGAACTCAAGGTTGTAACCATTCGCACCCAAAACTGCCGTCCAGGAAACGGTAGCACTGCTGGTTGTTACGGCTGAAGTGGACAGACCGATTGGGTCAGCACAAGGAGGAATTTCTTCCCAGATGATGTTATCCACATAGATGATTCTGGAACCGCCAAGATTAGCCTGTGTCATACGCAATGCCACAAACTGGTCTGAGGTAAATACCTGATCAAACTGATAGGTATACACAACATTTAAGGTGGTAAGTGCAAAAGTGTTAAGAGAGGTAAATGTGGCAGCATTGGAAGGATCGCTCATTGTACCTACTTCCAGGGTATAACCATTCACATTTGATTTTCCGCTGAACTTCAATCTGCGAAGGTTGGAACCATCAATATCGGATAGTTTGGGAAGAACCAGGATAGCCTGACCTGCCGGATTAAGCGATGCTGTATTGGTGAACCTTGCCTGGTTTGGTGTAGAAGGAGGACCACCTGCGGTAGCTGTTTCAACAGCACAACCTCCGGCCACAATCTTGTTGAAACAAATTGGCAATGCAGGAGGTGTTACTGCATCAAAGTTCCATGTAATGGGGCCAGCGCTTGCATTTGTTGAAGGACAATCAGTGGTAAATACCTCAGCAGCAGATACTGTTGCCACTGTAGGCGTTGGGGAACCATAACAAGAACCGGTTACCCTGTACTCATACTGTGTAGCAGATGTAAGGCCGGTAACAGGAGCAGTATTTCCGGTAAACGGATTGCCTGCACCTAAACCAAAGGCTGTTGAGCTGAAGGTTCCCGAAGGCAATTGACGCATCTCAACTGTGTAACCATTTACTGAAGGAGCAGAGGCCGTCCAGTTAAGGGTAGCTGTTGTAGTAGTAATGGCATTGGTGAATAATCCCACAATCTGAGGACATCTGTAGGACAAGGCCAGTGTGTAGTTAGATGTGTTTGGCGTTGGAAAGTAATCAATGATGATGTAATACCTGCCGGGGGCGGTGATCGTAACATCTTTGTTTACAGTAGAAGATCCACCGGATACGGCATAGTCAATACAACCTGTGGTATTGATACAATCTGCCTGGGTGGTTCCTTTTACAAAGAAACCTATCCAGCCTGTATTATCAGTATTGTTGAGGCTGATGTTTACCACACGGGGGAATGTACTGGGTGCATCGGCACTCCAATCCAACATGTAGGTTACATCATTACCATCACCATAATTGACACTACAGGATTGGCTTCCATAGTTATTACTAAAGTTGGCAGAATTGTCAGAATCGGTGTAAGGAAGTGTTGCAATCACCTTTGGCGCTCCGCAGAACAAACCGGGAGGAGGTGTATAGTCCAAAGCACAGATTGTGAAAGGTGTGATTCCTCCTGTTCCGGGACCGTCATGGTAAACCCTTACATAATAGATATTACCGATGGTAGTGGTTATTAGCGAGGTGCTAGTGGATCCATTGCCAGGAGCTGCCTGACAATTTACAGATGTCATACCAACTGTGTTGCCGGTAACTCCTGCGTCAAACACTTCTATCCGTGGGTTGAAGTTGGGACCTCCAACAACAGTAACCTGAGCGTAAGGAGCACCTGACTCAAAACGATACCATACATCATCATCAGCTGTTCCGGCACATACTGCTTGAGAAGAAGCAGTGGCTGCACCGGTAGAACCATTGGTATACTGTGACCTGTTGGCAGAGAAAGTAATGCTTCCTGAACCGGTAGCGGCTGTTGAGAGCGTAAGCGTGGTAGCACTGGCTACTGTTCCAACCACATTGTATGGAAGGAAATTGCCTGAAAGCGTCCAAGAGGTTCCCACTGCACCCAAAGATGCTGTACTGGTCATGGTCAGTGTGGTGTTTCCGTTTACTGTTGTTCCGCTCAGACCAGTGAGGGGAGCCTGACAGCTTGCGGTAGGGATAATGCGTGTGGCAGTGGATGCATTGTCATTGGCAGAAGCTGCATACACAATGATACCAAACTCACCGGTGATACCCCAGTTAGGGCTATCGATGGTGATGCTGGGCGCAGAACTGTATCCCAGACCTCCTACCGATGTAAAGTTGGCTTGACTAAGGGTTGACAAAACCTGTGTAGGAGAGGTTGGATTGGTTAAAGCCATCGCAAAACCATTGCCTCCGCCTCCACTTACCCTAACAATCGGACCCTGGTTCTGTGGATTATAACTAAAAGCAGCGGCAGGCACAGAATAATTGGTACCGTTGGTAAATGAAGCGATAGATGCCGAACCTGCTGAAACAGATGCAACAGCAGAAGCGGTGGTACCGGTGTTGTCGTGCGATACGCGTACAAAATAAATGTCACCGATGTTTAATCCACTCAGGTTGGCACTTACCACAATACCCTGGGTACCCACATAGCACTGGGCGGGTGAAAGTACATTGTTAAACTCGTCGCGTACCTCTACACGGGGAATAAATCCTCCGGAGGCATAAGCCCTAACTGTCATGTCGGGGTTGTTGGCCACGAATTTGAACCATACATCGGCAGGATTTGCCGCTCCGCCGCAAGAAGCGATGGAGGGGTTGTTGGTGGCGTAACGGGTGCTGTACAGATTTGACCTGTTGTTGATATAATCCCATGCGATGTTGCTGGGGAAGTTGAGGAGGGCAGGCAAGGTGATGGCACCTGCAGGCTCGTCGTTAGCCGGTGGCGTGGCAGCAGGAGCAGCCACAGACACATAAGTACCGGGCGTAAACTTAATGCTTGAGTGCGGCTCGGGAGAAATGGCAAGACCATTGGCACCCCAGTTGGCGCGGGCATTGTTTTCGTGGGTAAAGAAAGTGCTGTTCTCAAACTGCTGCTGCATAACTTGTCCCGCCTGTACAGGAGTCTGAACAAATGAACCACTGATACCGCAGGTGTAAGAATAGCGGATGTTTTGGGTTCCATTATACAACTGCATATCACCGTAGTTAAAGGTGATGCTTTGGTCGGCAGCATCCAACACTACCTGATAATACAACTGAGGACCTGCCAAACCATAGAAAGTGGTGTTGAACCATTCTGCAATGAACTGGGTGCCGGCAGTTTTGTAATAGATTACCGGACTTGTCTTGTTGAGGTCATCATAGAAAGGTGCAATTACATTTCTTTTGTTGGGATCAAAGGCACCGCCGCTATTGTCGGCAGAAAGTGTATTGTCCCAGGAAGAGGCTGAAGTATAGGTATAAAGCCCATTGTTCAATACAATGTAACCATTGGGGTGTATGGCCACCTGGGTTACAGGTGAACCCTGGTAGGTAAAGCCCAGGGCACTGATGTTGATGGCTGTCTGGGTTGTTTCATCACCACCGGCAGTAGAGAGCGTTCCGGTTCCGTCGCCACCACTTGCTACGGGAGCAATGGAGGTATAGGTATTTCCGGTGGTTCTGGTAACTGCATAGTTAAGCGCCGGAGGAGGGGTAAAGCTTGATGCCCAGCCAAAGTACATGGTAGAAGCATAGGCAATGGGGCCTTCCGGACCTACAAGTGCTGAGGTACGGGTACCAGTACCGGGCAAGGCGCCGGTTCCGGAAGAGAGCGAACGAACCGTCCAGCCACTGCTGATTCCTGTATTGCTCTGCATCAACCTGAGGGTAGGATTGTCTGAGGCAAGAACATCAAGCGCAGCAAAGGCCATCAACATGGTTGGATTTGTACCAAACTGAGTTCCCGTGTTAACGGTTACTGTATAGGTACGGCTACCCGTCATGTTAAAACCACTCACTGTACCCGAAGGAGCACCTGATTCAACTACCGTAAGGCGCGTGATGTCTGAACCTGTTGCTCCGGAGCCGGAACCGATATTCAACTGCACTGAGCCTGTTGACCCTCCCGAAGCGAAGGGGAAGGTGCGCGTTGTGGTTCCATTATTAATCGTATTTAACTGAATACTGCCGCCGGTTACAAAAGCCGCAGCACCAGCCGATTGGCCTGTATATCCGGGGTTTTCGAAAATGAGGGTGTTTCCGTTCAGATTGATGGCACCACTGGTTAAGGTAAGCGCAGATGCAGCATAAAGTGTGATGTTTCCTGTTCCAAAGGTGATTCCCTGGCCTCCTGCTCCTGTTGTCAGCACATTGATGCGGCGGTTGGCCGGGATACATCCTGCCAGGTTGCCGGATTCAACATGTGGTGCATTGAGAAGCGTTGGGGTTACACCGTTGATGGTGACAGGGGTAAAGTTGCTGCATGTGAGGTTAAATACATTAGCCACACAGGTGGGTGTAGTTGCTGTTCTTTCGCCTGCTCCTGCAGTAGAAAGTGCCAGGGTTGGAGCTGCTGTATAGCCGAAGCCGGGCTGGGTAACGGTGTAGGAATTAATTTGTCCGTTTGCTGCCAAAGAAGCAGTGATTTGTGCCCAGCAGTTGGCCGGAAGGGCCGCTGTGGCACCACTGCCACTGCCGCCGGTAATAGAAAAACCGGTAGGAGGTACGCTGTAGAGCGCAGAAGTAGTGAGTGTAATGGCAAGAACTTTCCCGTTTGCCACAACCACATTAAAGGTGTTGGTTCCGGAAACAAGGGTACCCCCTGTAAAGGTCACTGTAGGGGTTGCGGTATATCCCGAACCCTGGGCTGTTACAAAATTGATACCGCTTGGTCCACCCACTCCCACTGTAGGAGCAGCCAGGTAAAAGCCAAGATCGGTACCGGTGGTTACACCGCCCACACCCTGGGTAGAAGCTATCACAGGTGAACCGATGGTACCGCCTGCTTGTTTCTGAATGAGGGCTGCTGTACCGGCAGTAAAACCAGCGATGCGGAGGGCCGAAGCTACAGCACCGGAACCGGTGGTATTGGGCACAAACACGATGCCGGGATTGGCATTGGTATAACCTGTTCCCACAGTGGCCGTGCTGAGACTGCGTACCACGCCATTGGTGGCGTCGTGGTTTACGGTTACACGGGCAGCATTACCTGCTACGCGGAAAGTAGCTGTACCGATGGTGAGCAACGCTCCGTCGGTGGTGGGGAAAGGAGCTGCCGCTGTGATATTGGCAAGAGACATTAAAGCAGAACTGATACAGGTATAAATTTTACCATTGCAGAAATACTGCGTACCGGCTGTAGGGGTAAGAGAGCCCTGGGCAAAAGCGGTACCAATGGTACCTGCAGGACCCACATGGAGCCAGGATACTGCGTCGGGCGCAGCCACATTGTTTCCGGTATGGGTAGGGGCAACCGTAGCAGAGCCGGCAGAAAGAGCCACATATTGCTGGCCATTGGCAGCATTGATACGAAGGGATCCTACAGTAACAGAAGCGGCTGACCAAAGCTGTGCTGATGCACCTCCCACAAAAGGAGCGGCGGTATAGCCTGAGCCCATATTGGTTACTACCGCATTCTGTACTTGGTTTTTGCGGCTACCGAATACATTGGTGTTAAGGTTGTTTACATTGATGTTAGATCCGCCGGTGATGGTACCTGCGAGTGAGGTGAGGGTACGAACAGAGATAGGCACAGCCACATTGAGGGTGCCTGAACCTTGCATGGTTACTGAAGAAATGGCGCCTGTGCCTGCCATGCCTTCATAGGTGCCTGTACCACCCAGGGTCTGGGTGCCGGTGCCACCAAAAACAAGGGCTGAAAGGGCAAGGTTTGCGTAACTGTTGTTGGTAAAGTTCCCCAAGAGGTTGATTTGAACACCAGACAAAGCTGTTGTAAAGGGATAAAAACTTCCGCCACCGATGGTTACATTTCCGGTAGCTGTCATGGCATTGGCTGTTGCATTCCACTGCATTCCGCCGTTGATGGTGTAATCCTGATAGTTGATTACCTGGTCTACAGTTACAACAGAACCGGATGGGATAACAATGGAGTTACCCACGCCTGAGAGAGGTGCTGTGCCTCCCACCCAGGTGCCGGGTGAAGACCAGAGACCACCAGCTGCGGTGGCAGTGTAAGTGCCAGGCAAGGAAGAGGTAAGACGGATGTTGTCGATAGCAGCAGGGGGTTGTGCACCTCCTGTTTCATTTTTCCAGGCGAAAATCAGGCGGAAGGTGGTACCTGCGAAGGAACCAGGGATGCCACCTGAAAAAGTTTGAATTCCGGTTTGAACCGATCCGTTTCCAACATAGGTAGCCCCTGTTATGGGAGTTGGTACGGCAGTAGTTCCTGTACCCGGGTGGGTGTTATTACCTACCGGAGTGATGGTCGTGGGGGCAGCAAAGACCTGCCATATATCCCAGGAATTTTCACCTTGCTGATTCCAGTTGAATGTTAGGTTCATTACCACCTCTCCAGCGGGAACGGTTACATCCCTCCAGAAGAAAATGTTGGAATTGTTGGCAGGGGTGTAATTGTAAGCCGTTCCATTGTCAGAAACAAAGGCTGCATTACCGGCGAAGGGTGCTGCAAGGCTATGCCCGGAGGACACAATCCACTGGTGATTGGGTGTAGTACCATTAGAAACACTCCATCCGTTTGCAGTGAATGTTGAACCGTTGGAGAAATTCCCATCATTGATAGGAATCCTGTCTGTTTGGGCGAATGCCGAGCCGAGGCCGAGCATAAACAGGGCTGTTAAAGCGAGTGTCCGAAGCCACTTCAACGGTGGTTCCGTGCCCCCGGAACCCCGCGACCAGTTTGTAATGAACTGTTTCATACGCGTGTTTGTTTTGGTTTATTTGTTTGTGTTTGTTTTTATATGGAGTTTATTTCTTTTTTTTAGGATTACTCACCTGGGCTTTGCCTTTGCCTGCTGCCGGTTTACCGGGTTGGGCCTGGGGGCTTGTTGCCTGTTGGGGAACTTCCGGTTTGGGAATGTATTTAATGAAGCGGTTCCTGGCCATGGCCTCTTCTGCATAATCGCGGGGAGCTGCAGAAGGCAGCGGAGCCAGTCCGTGAGCCTTACCGAAATTTCTCACAAACATGTCTGAAGAAAGATTGAAATCCAATTTCTCCACTTCGGGAGTTGAAACACCCAGGACGAGCTTGGGCATCATGCCTGAGATAAAATCTTTGCCGTAGGCTACCTGATAAAGGTTGATGATTTTCTCATTAATGGGTCCTCCTACTGTATACACATTATAATCGAGTACAAAACTCTCAGAAAAGAAAAACATTCTTTTCACTTTGGAGGGATCTGCCTTTAAAATTTGTAAAGCAAAATCTACTGAAATAATCAGCGGAAACCTGGACAGAGAATCGGATGTATTTTCTGCCATCTCCCTTATTTTATTTTGCATGTCTCTTGCCATGTCTTCCTCTGAAGCTGCTGCGGCAGCAGCACCTGCAACGCTGGGTTCAGCCGCATTGGGATTGCTGATGCTTTCTGCTTCAAGGCGTTTTTTTTCATAACTTTCTTTCTCCATTCTTTGTTTTTCCAGCTCCACATCCTCGTTGAGAATACGGGGTTTTTGCTGTGCAAAACCGGGTGTTAAAAACAGAAATAAAAAAACCAATAACAAGGTAAATACCCTGTGCGCATTGCTCATTTTTTTCACTTGACTAAAGAATCCTTGCTCAGACATTGAAATGCTAAGTTAACGATAGTTTTACTTTGCACAAACAATTCCTTGACACGAAAAACATGTTTCTTGTGCAAAACTGCTTTTTTGCATAAATTCATATTGATAATCAAGGCAATAATTTTTCCATACACGAGGGTTACCGACTAATCTTCCCGGTACTTGTGCACGCCGGTCGTTTAAAAATCACTTTTTATCGTTGGGATTTGCCTGCAGGGTTCCTTTTAGAGACATGGCTGACTTGTCTGCTCCACGAAATGTGCCCCTGTGAGCAAGGTTGGGTTTCCTTTTTTACCCTTTGGCCGGCCTGCTGATTGCAGTGGTCCTTCTTTTCAGCCCTGATGCATCGGCTGCTTGCATGGGTTTATCCCGCCTGGTTTCTCTAATGTGGTTGCATGAATTACCGGGGTTTGCGAAGCGGCTGTGTATCTTTGGGCACTTTTCAGAAACATGTTACACAACAAGCGCGTCAGGCTGAGGTTTGCCCCCAGCCCCACAGGACCCCTGCACATAGGCGGGGTAAGAACAGCCCTCTACAATTACCTGTTTGCCAAACAGCAGGGAGGAGATTTTTTGCTGCGCATAGAAGATACGGATCAAACGCGCTATGTGCCGGGCGCGGAAGAATATATTTTAGAAGCCCTTCGCTGGTGCGGCATCCTGCCCGATGAAGGCGTGGGAGTGGGCGGCAAGCATGCCCCATACAGGCAGAGTGAGCGCAAGGAACTGGGAATATACCGCAAGTACGCCATGCAACTGGTAGAGGCGGGCCATGCCTATTTGGCCTTTGATACCCCTGAGGAGCTGGACAAGATGAGACAAACCCTGCAGGCCGGTGGTGCAGCAGCGCCACAATACAATGCAGCCACGCGGCAGGAAATGAAAAATTCGCTTACCCTCCCACCCGAAGAAGTGAACCGTTTGGTGAGTGCAAACACCCCTTATGTGATCAGGCTCAAAGTGCCCCGCAACAGGGAAATAAGGCTGCGCGACATCATCCGTGGATGGGTGGTGGTAAACTCATCCACCCTTGACGACAAGGTTTTGCTGAAAGCAGATGGTATGCCTACTTATCATCTGGCGCATATTGTAGATGATATACTGATGGAGATAACGCATGTGGTGCGCGGGGAAGAGTGGTTGCCATCGGCTCCTGCCCATGTGCTGATCTATGAATTTTTAGGATTGGAAAAAGAGCTGCCCGAATACGCGCATCTGCCCTTGTTGCTGAAGCCTGAGGGCAGCGGCAAGCTGAGCAAGCGCGATGGCGACAGGCTGGGCTTTCCGGTGTTTCCGTTGGAGTGGAAAGATCCGCAAACGGGTGAAGTTTCATCGGGCTACCGGGAGAAAGGGTATTTTGCAGATGGATTTATCAACATGCTGGCCTTGCTTGGATGGAACCCGGGCAATAACCAGGAAGTGATGGAGCTGAAAGACATGGTGGCTTTGTTCTCATTTGAAAAAGTGAGCAAGGCAGGCGCCAGGTTTGATCCGGAAAAGGCGGCCTGGTTTAACCAGCAGTATCTGCGCAAACGCGATCCGAAAGAACTGGCGAAAATGTTTTTGCTGAGTGCGGAAGCCACAGCATTCGCCCCTTCTGAGAAACTGTTTGGCGATGCTGCTTATGTGGAAGGCTTTTGCCGACTGATGCAGGAGAAGGCGCGTTTTGTGCACGAGTTTTGGTCGCTGGGACATTACTTCTTTACCGAACCAAGTGTATTTGATGAGGCCCTGATTGCCAAAAAATGGCAGGAGCAGACGCCGGCATTTTTCAAGGCTCTTGCCCAAAGATGGGAAGCGCAGGAGGCCTGGGAGGCAAGTGCTTTGGAAGCTTCTTACAAATCATTGGCGGCTGAGATGGGTATACAGGCTTCGCATTTTAACCAGTTGCTGCGTTTGGCTGTTTCGGGCATGGGCGGAGGCCCGCAACTTTTTGATATGCTTGCTTTGATTGGTAAGGAGAGGGTGTGTAAGCGCGTGAGCGATTTTGCCGTGGAGCGGAGCAAGTAAGTGCAGGATGCATCGGTTTGAGGAGAGAAATTACACTTGCATCAATTGAGCGTTGCAAAAGTTCGTTCAGTACATCCACTTTACAAACGAGGACGAGAGAGAGTTTGAGGAGAGAAATTACACTTGCATCAATTGATCGTTGCAAACACTCGTTCAGGGCATCCACTTTACAAACGAGGACGAGGGAGATGCTTCTTGTTTTATGCTTTTTAATCCTTCGTTGGAGGAAACATCACAGTCTCTCGTCCTCGTTTGCAACGAGGATGATTATTTATTGCGTTTGTAACGCAAAAACTTTCGCATTGGCATCGAACAGCTTTTTGTAAAACAGGATGAGATTCATATTTTTGATTAAACTTTATATTTTTCTTTTTTAACACATTTAAATTCATCAATTAATTTTATAAAAATGAGTGGCGACAGATACAAAATATTTGACCAAAACGCTTGCTATTTTCTTACTCTTACAGTTGTTGACTGGGTAGACTTATTTACCCGGCGGGAATATAAAATAGTACTTACAGATTCATTAAATTACTGTGTAAAAAATAAAGGGCTTGAAGTTTTTGCGTGGGTAATCATGAGCAATCATGTTCATTTAATGGTAAGAGCGAAACAAGAATTTAGGTTATCAGATATCATGAGGGACTTTAAAAAACATACTTCAAAAACTTTTATTTCAATAATGGAGGAAATAGGGGAAAGCAGAAAAGATTGGTTGTTGCATAAATTTTCATTTGAAGCAGGGCGAAGTGGAAGAGCAAATAATTATAAAGTTTGGAGAGATGACAATCATGCGATTTGCATGGACGATACTCAATGGATCATCCAGCGATTACATTATATCCATCAGAATCCGGTGAGACAGATGATTGTAAGGAATGCACAAGAATACTTGTTCAGCAGTGCAATAGATTATGCCGAAGGAAAAGGCCTGGTGGAAATTACACTTGCATAAGTTGAGCGTTGCAAACGCTCGTTCAAGGCATCCTCGTTGCAAACGAGGACGAGGGAAGGTTTGAGGAGAGAAATTACACTTGCATAAGTTGAGCGTTGCAAACGCTCGTTCAGCGCATCCTCGTTGCAAACGAGGACGAGGGAAGGCAAATAATTATAAAGTTTGGAGAGATGACAATCATGCG
>JBEICQ010000006.1:0-42079 GCA_040383885.1 Flavobacteriales bacterium
AGTGCCCCCACCAATTTCTATACTCACCAAACCATTGTCGTTGGTAGCGGCGGCATGTGTTTCTACATAAACAGCAGCACCGGAAGCACTGCCCTGCAAAATACTTATGCGCATGCCCACGCTCTGGTTCACCACAAGCGTATTGCTGCTGTTGCGGATCACACTCTGGTAGGACATTTTTTGTGGGGCCTGGGCCATGCTTGCCGTTGTAATGAAAAGTGCCAGAGCCGTTAATTTTAAAGTTTTAATCATCATTTTTTTGAATTGAATAGAAAAGCCAAACCTATATATTATTTCTAAATAAGGCAAATTTGCTCTAATAATTCACGCGGGCAATGAGGAATCTTGTTATGTGAAATACAAGCGCGACGATGCCTTTTTAAAGCAGTTTGGCAGGCACCTCAAAGAGCTCCGGAAAAAGAAACATATTACCCAGGAGGAGCTGGCTTACCGCACGGAAATGGAATTGAGCCAGATCGGTCGCATCGAGAGAGGAACCATCAATACCAGCATCAGCAATGTACACGCCATTGCACTTGCACTTGAAACAACACCTGCGGAATTGTTTAATTTTTAGCGCTTCACTTCTTCGGCGGAAAAAGAGTGAATGTTTGTACTTTTTGCTTTTGTAACAGATTTTAGTTTTTGCACCTTGCTGCTGCATGCTGTTATTGACTAATTGGAAAATGTTTCCCCCTTGTGCGGTAGGATTTTTGGGCGCAAGGGAAGGGGGAGGCAGGCAAGATGGGATGGACGGAAAGTTTTACTGAAGTAGTATCAAATAATCTATGGAAAATTTTTCCTGTTGCTTGTCTGCAGGGTGATGATAAATGGATGCGTTCTTGTTTTTACTGACCCAAATGGGGCTTCGCCCCACAAGTAAAATACATTCATTTGATGCGTTACAAACGCATACCTAGTGCATCCTCGTTGCAAACGAGGACGAGGGAGTGTGCATGAAAAAGGGAAAGTGATTGATGCCTTACAAACGCATACTTATCGCATCCTCTTTACAAACGGGGACGAGAGGGCGGGTGTTTAATACTGCTCTGCGGCTTTTTGGTGAATTTCTTTGATTTTTCTCGCCAGCGAGGCAGGCTTTATCACTTTCATGGAATCTCCAAACGAAAGCAGTTCCATCACAAGGTCATGTGTGATGCACACATACAACTCGAAACGGATTTCATCTTCATCTTCTTTGAGAATCTTTTGTGAAGGATGCAAAGGAAGCGTCTTGATGTATTTTCCCTGAAAAGCAT
Source organism: Flavobacteriales bacterium (assembly GCA_040383885.1). GTDB lineage: Bacteria > Bacteroidota > Bacteroidia > UBA4408 > UBA4408 > JBEICQ01. The sequence continues at coordinate 1,260 of JBEICQ010000006.1, forward strand.
CAAAGCACAACACAATTTTTTCGGGTACGGGATCAGTAGGGCTGATGATGCCAAAGCAATTTCGAAACTGTTCTTCGATGTTGTAGTCAATTGGCCGGGAAAAACTTCGGTCACCGATTCGCAATGCTGAGAGACGGTCAACGCCGAAACTTTTTATTTGCTTGTCAACAGGATCTTGTGCCATCAGGTACCAGCGATTACGAAATTCTTTAAGCCCCAACGGATGCACTGTTCGGTCACAGGGGGAGTCCTCATAAAACTTCTCATACTTAAATGTAATGATGAGTTTGTTTTTAATGGCATGTAAGAGTCCATGAAGATTTTCTGTTCCCTGCGGCCGTCGTGTTTCCATGTGTACGAATGGACTTAGCTCTCCGGAAATATTCAGGGAGTTAAACATGTCGAAAGCTTCCATCATCCGCTGAAAATTTGTGCTTTCTGATTCCTGTGTACTGATAAAGTATCCCTTTCGGGCTTTAGAGTACATAATATCTATGCCAAACACATTGCGTATTTCCCTGAGGTCACGCTGGAAGGTTCGTTTGGAGAAACCTGTGTAGAGTTCATCATCCTGCATCTGCAGGTATTCAAATTGTCGTACAATGAAGGATTCTATTTCCCCGAAGGAAGCATAGGGCTGTGTTCTGATTTTTTTCAGAATAAGCAGGTACCTTGAGATGTAGCCTCTTTTAGACATGTTACAGAAACTTGATGAATAGTATCATGCAGTTTTTGATCTTTGCTCATCAAAACGGGTATTTCCGCTAACAAAACCGATGGCATGATGCTTTTTGGGTTGTTCAAAGTTCATGTCGCTGCGGTTGTAAATATCAGACAGCGTCATGGGTTTTTCGATGATGTCGGAATGCCCCAGTTTTTGTGAGAGCTTGCGTGCTTTTTCTACCTCCAGCTCACGAAATTCATATCGGGCAATCAGTCTGCCTTTTCTCATGAGGGCCGAATCTATTTTGGAGATGTCGGTATTAAAGGAACATATGATTTGGATGTTGAGGCAATCGGCAAGCAATCCATCAGATATATTGAGCAAGGCATAAACGGGCGAGCTTTCATTTTGTTCTCTGTCCACAATGATGTTTTCGGCATCCTCAATCACAAAAACAGAATTGGGGTTGTCGATAAGAATTGAAATAAGACCCGGATTGGTAATGGAACAGGCAAGGTGCGGAGGAAGAAAAATCACATTCTTTTTCAGGTGGGTGATGAGGTAACGGATATAGGAAGTTTTTCCGGTCCCGGGTTTTCCGTGCAGCAGCACGAGCCCCTTCTCGTTTTTTTGAGAAAGTTTTTTACTGATGGTTTGATGGATTAATTTAAAATCGGCATTGTAATTGTCTTCTATACTCAACCTTGGCTTTTTAATTTGTAAGGATTTTGTTTCGATGCCTCCCATGCCATGATATAGCAGAGAAATTTCGGGCTGAGATTTTTTTGCACGCTTTTTAAAACCCAGTATACCGCGGATAATTTCCTCTACTTTTTCGGTAGGAGTTTGTCTGTAAAGAAACTTGACCAGGCCACTGCTGATGTCAAAGTACACAATTAAATCAATCCCGATAAAATAGTAGAGGTCATCAAATTCCGATGTATTGCTCCAGGCATTGTGACATTTATTGAAATGCATGTCGCGGATCTCTGTTGCATATTTTTCTTCAAACCATGCAGAGGCTTTTTTGCAATTAATGCCTATTTCATCAATGGTATTAGGGATGCAGTGAAAATGTGCCGAGAAGAGACTTAGTGCATTGAGGTATCCGCAGCGTATTTCGCTATATACTTCAGAAATACTCATTTTGGCGCTGTTCATTTGCAGGGTGGAGGTGTTGCCTGAGGTGTAATTGATGGGCAAAGTATTCATAAGGCTTTTTTCTTTTTTGGAAAACAAAGGTAGATGATGAGCGCGCCAAAGAATGTCGCGGTTAAAAACGGATCTTTTTCCATGGTCTTTTAAATTGAGGTTCATGGAGAAACAAGTTTTAAACACCCCAAAAATCGATCTTGGTTTTTGGAGAGAGGTAAATAAAAACGAGAACTTTTCCTGATGAAAGAAAATGCAAATCAGATGATTATCAGGAAAGGTCTTTTCAGGACTAGAAAATCATCAGTCAAGAATGATTCGGCCTGACAGGGGTACTTTCCTCTCGTTTTCAATTTTCATGACAGGCTTTTGGTTTCTTCCTGCGATCTACTTCCAGTTTTTTATCCCGAAATTATCCTGCATGAAAGTCGGAAGCTGATGGATTATCTCTCAATCAAAAAAAGTTTTCTTGCATTTCCGTTTTGCAGTACATAACTCCCCCTGTTTAAACCTGCAAGTGATATTGTATTGATGCCTCTAAGGCTTTTTCCTTCCATCAATTTTCTCCCCTGCAGGTCGTAAATAAAATAGACAGTATGGTTATCGTTACAGGTAAAAGAGATATTGTCATTACAAGGATTTGGGTAGACACTGATTCCCTCTGCTGAGGATCTTTCTGCAAGACCCAAGGCATTTTGTGAAGCTGTATAAAGCGCCACAAAACTTGTCCCTGATTCAATAAAGCGGAGCACAGGAATGCCGCTGGATTTTTGAAACCAGATGAGTTCCTTGCCGGTTGAAACATACTGGAATGACAAAATGGAGTCAACCTGAACGGTATAAAAACGATATACGCTATCTATGACGCCAAAGGGCATGATGATTTTTCCGAAACCATCATACTTTGAGGTGCGTCGTGTGGTGCTTACCGGTCCGGCAGGCCCGAGGTTAAAAATGTTTGCAGACCCCTGGTCCTGATTTATTTATCAAGCTATTATCATAGCTTTAGAGAAGAACTTTTACCTTTTCCTTTTCTTACAAAAGCCTCAAACTTAAAACCCTGCTTTTCTTTTGAGGCAGGGATTTCCTTGTTGTAAACACGACCAAACCTTGTTTATCTAAACTGATAAAAAATCTCCTGTAAACTTGTTTTTCCGGAAGAATTACTGACTTGATTTAATAAATCTTTTTCTATCCGGCTTACCATTTTCATTGATTTCGAGGAGATAGAATCCATCCTTCAGAGAGTGTATGTCTAATGCTAGCGGAAGAGATTGGTTTAAGTACTTCTGAATAAGTAATCCTGTTGCCGAATATAAAAACAAATCAACATTGTTTTTTTGACTCAGGCAGTGAATTTGCAAGGATGAAATTGCCGGAACAGGAGAAATAAAAAGGTCATTGTTTTTTTTCAGACTCATTCCGGTGATTTGTACAGAAAGGGTATCGCTTACGGATGTGCATCCATTGCTATCTGTTGCAACTACCCAATAATTTCCCGCTTGTTGAACAACATAATTGCTATCGTTTGCGCCAATCAAAGGAGAGCCGTTCATAACCCATTGATAGAAATCAAAGCCTGTTGCTGATAAGGTATCTCCTTGTTGGAAGATAAACGGAATACTGCTTAATGGGTAAACTACGCCATAAACAGAATCTTTTGATGCACAGCCGTTGGTGTCTGTCACAGTCAGAAAAATCCATGTGTTGTTATTCAGGCATGCCAGAGGATTTGAGAGGGAGGGATTGCTGAAAACACTTGCAGGCGACCAGGAGATGGAAACCGGCATACCGCTAATGGAAGGTGCAAGCTGAATGCAGGAACCGGGACACTGGGCAGACAAACTTCCAATACTTGCCTGTGGCGGAGTAAAGAGTGTTATTGAAACAGAATCTGCAGATGTGCATCCGAATGGTCCTGATTCCACGCGGAATATCATACTTTGGTTTGCCACCCAAAAGGGATTGGTAATCGTGTCATTGTTTAGCAGTCCCTGCGGAAACCAGGTTACAGGCTGAGACGACTGAACATGCATCTGTATCAAACTGCCCGGGCAAACCATGGTATCATTACCGGCTGAAAGGGCTGGTGGCACGAGCACAAGGGGAGAAAGGGTATCCGAAAAAACGACTGCCGGTGAAGCGCATTGCAAAGACGAATTCATGCGTACATACAAATTGAAGCCGGTATTCGCCTGGTTCCGTGTATACGATGTTCCCCCTTGCTGAACCAGTGAATCATTAACATACCATGTCCATTGCGGATTGCTGCCACCAGCAAATTCATCTACGCCAAATGAAAGCATCTCCCCAACACATCCTTCAGAATTACCCGTGAGAGCAACAGACGGAATATGTGAATTGGCTATGGCAATATCATAACCATTGTCGGGACTTACCAAGCCGGGATTGGAACACACTACCCGCACCCTGTAACCGCTTCCAGCAGGCAAGTTAAAGGGTATGGCGCAACGAACCAATCCGCTTACCATGTAATTGAGTTGATTAAATGCACCCGTTCCGATATTTATCGGATTGTTGAAACTGCCGAATGCATCGCTCAATTGAATGGAAAAATTCCAGGCATTAAAAGCCAATCCCGAACCTCTGTAGAAAACCTCAATAGATTCATTGCTGCAATACGCGTTTCGATCGGTAACAACGGCGTTTAATTTTGGATAGGAAAGTTTATGCATTAAGCCGGATAATCCGCCGGTGCAAAATCCGAGAGTATCCGGACTTATCACCTCAATGGCATTTGTGCTCCAGTTATTGGAGAGACAGGCGGTTGACTGAGTGCCAAACACTATTCCGCCATTTATTGAAATGCTCTGAGATTGATTGGAGGCAATGTATACGGTGCTGTCATTGATCAGACTGATGGATGACACATTTATATTTCCTGATGGAGAAGTGTTGCTTTCGAACCAAAAATTTCCCTGATCTTCGGTTTTCATCATCTTTCCGAAATTACCTGCACAATATCCAATGCTATCGCCATAAAATCGTAAATCTTCAATGAAGCTTGCATTTGAAAAAGCAGTGTAATTCCACGCTATACCACCATTGTTGGTTTTATATATTCCGTTGTTGCCTGCAACAAATCCGATGCTGTCATTCAAAAATTGTATTGCCTTTAATGTTTCACCGGAGGATACTGAAGAAAGTTGCCACCAGGTATGACCCCCATCGTTTGTGCGATAAATATGAGGCCCTGTGCTACATGCCCAGCCGTTAAGAGAATCATTAAACCAGGCATCTTTTATTGCCTCTACAGAATCTACAAATACTTCCTCCAGATAAAAACTGCTTTTATCACCCAGGAAAATCCGCCCTGAGTCGGCGCTCAGAATGACTTTGTTGGCATTGATTTTACTGATGTTTAGAAAGACTCCGGTGGTACCTGTTTTTATCCGTTGCCAATTAAATCCGGCATTTTGAGAACGAAAAACAGAACCATCTTTCCCACAACTCCAGACAAGCGCAGAATCCTGAATCAATAAACCGAATTGTTCATCAGTAATTCCCGATAACAGAGAGGACCAGCTTAGTCCACCATCGTTTGAGCGAAGGACAATTCCCTGATCGCCACAAACCACAATAGTCATGGGGTCGATGAAGCGAAACGAGTAAAGAGATTGCAGATAACCGGTGGGAAGAACGGTCCATGTTTGCCCGGCATCTAAAGTAATGCCCCATTCGCCTGCATCGGTAACAAAATAGCCACGCTGCGAATTCTGAAACCTTATTTTGCGGATGAAACCAGCTATGTTTAATAACTGAGATGTCCAACTGGTGCCGCCGTTTATTGTTTTATAAATGGTACTTCCACCGGCAAAATAACCTTCTTGCTGGGAAACAAAACACAAGCGAAAGATAGCATTTGTGATTCCCGTATTTACAAGGCTCCAGCTATTGCCTGAGTTCGTACTTTTTAATAAAGTGCCATTGCTCCCTCCAATATATACAATCCCATTGCCTGTATAGGATATGGCGTTTAATGTAGCGGATATTCCGGAGGGAACCGTGCTCCATGTACTACCTGCATTTGAAGAAAAACGAATAATCCCGTTATTGCCAACGGTAATTGCAGTATTTGTGCCTGTAAAGGCAATGTCATTAAAACCACTTCCGACCCCGGCGGAAACTTGTGACCATGTATATCCTGCATCTGTAGTTTTAAGAACAACGGAAGATGTCCCACACGCCAGGCCGGTATTGCCCGAAAAATCTATGGTATTTAATGAGGTGATAGGAATTCCGGAAGGGAAAATTCTTATCCAGTTTCTTCCTCCATCAATGGTGCGGCTGATAAAACATGGTCCTGAACAAGATCCGACACCTGCTTGTTGTCCCACCGCAATTCCATCTCTGGCGTTCAAAAAATACACATCATTGATATTGCCGCCAAAGGGGCTTATCGTTTGCCATTGAGCCATCGCCCGAATGGAAACACCAAGAAAAACAAAACATAGTAAAAACCTACCTAACATGTTTCAAAGAAAATCATCCTTTTTGAATCGGAAAGCGGAAACCATTATTTTTTTCAAGGGTTGAGAACAGATTACACTTTCATTTGCCGAAATGGTTTTGCATACATCCGCTAAGCCTCCTTTCACAGGAAGAGACAATTTGTTGGCATCAAATATTCCGGAGGGCAATTTCACTTTATTCAAATGTTTCTTTACCAATAGAATTCCGAATTTTTTTTTGGCAAAAATGATTTAAAACAAAAAGTATTCATTGACTGAATCAACCAACTCTCTTTGAAAATATCAAAAGCGAATCCCCCATACACAGATATCATCTACCTGCAAAAGATTTCCTTTCCAGTGCTCATGTGCCTGTACCATTTTTTCCTGCTGTATCTGCATAGGTTGATTGCAATGTTGCATGATGAGTTCACGCATGGCGAGCGAAGAAAACTTTTTTCTTTTAGGTCCTCCGAACTGGTCGGCGAACCCATCGCTGAACAGGTAGAGGCAATCCCCGGGCTGCACATGAAATGTATGGCTCATAAACGGACGGATGTCGTCATTGATGCCGATGGCCTGCTTATCGGGTTTCACTTCGTTGAGGGTGAGCATCTCGCCATTGCTTTTTACCAGCCATAGTGGATTGTTTGCTCCTGCCCATCTCAGTTCCATGCGGCCGGGATGAAAAGCACAAAAGGAAACATCCATGCCATCATAAATTTCATCGGATTCAATGCTGTTTTCAGAAAATTCCCGGCTCACCAGTCCGGTTACTACATCCAGTATTTTTCCGGGATCAGGTTCTTTGCAAAACTCTATTGCCTTGTTCAATGCCTTGCTGCACACCACGCTCAGGAGAGCGCCGGGTACGCCATGACCGGTGCAGTCGCAAACAGCAAAAAACACCCAGCCTGGATGCGTAGTTCCGCCATCCTGCATCCAGTAAAAATCTCCGGCCACAATATCTTTAGGCATGTAGAGTAAAAACATTTCGGGGAAGTGTTTTCTCACATTGGCATGCGAGGGAAGAATGGCTCTCTGGATGCGCTGTGCATAATTGATGCTATCGAGAATTTCTGTGTTTTTTTCTTCCACTTTTAGTTTTTCTTCTCTCAACTCATGGGTTCTCTCAGATACCTGTTGTTCCAGCAGCACATTCTGCTCGGCCAGCATTTTCTCCTGGGCACGCGTGAGGTCAATTACTTTTTGCTGACGACCAAGATTTTCTTCAAAATTCTTTTTAATAACCAGAATCAAAGAAATTAAAAATGAAGTGGGCAGGTAATAGGTTGAAACAACAGAGAGAAAATAGCGCAATTCGCCCTTAATGATGGTTTCACCATTAAACAAAAGGGCACATAATGGCATGATGATAATAAATTGAAAAATGCCCATGCCTATCACATTCACCCCTTGCACTTTTTTGACAATTCCCCGGATAAAAAGGAAAGTGATTTCGATGAATAAAATGAGGAGTAATGCCAAAAACAAAATTACATACAGGTCACTTGTTAGAATACTAAAAGATCGGGAAGTAAAAAGTGCATAAAATTTAAACAAGATGTATAGCGAAGGAATACCAAAGTACAGATAGGTTCTTTTGGGAATTTTATTGGTGTAGTGTGTAAATAAAAAACACAACAAAGAAATAGCAGAAAAAAGCGCCAATAGTTCCCAGATAGGAAAAATGATAAATACCGGATTAATCGGAAGCCTCATGAAAATCATGGAGGAAAAGGACAAGAGAAGCACACTGAAAGAAAATATGCAGAACCAGAGGAAAGCGCGTGTGCGTTGCACCAAAAAGTAAAAAAGCAGGCTCACAATAAAAATACCCAGCAGATAAAAACGATATCCCTCTGAGATAAATGTATTGGTGAGTGATTCACGAATTTCCTCTTGTCTTTTGTATAGCATGGAATAAGAGGGATGAAAAGAAAGGCTGTAATAAAAATTAGTATTGTTATAAGTATTTCCGGCATCGCCTACATTGTAGGTGCCAATTTGCCGGATAACAAAGTTATGCCAGCCTGCTTTTCCGGAGTAAAAAGGAGTATTTCCGGTTGCCCATTTATCGCGCTCATATTTTTTAGAAAGGGTGTCATACTCTCCCTCTTTCACAATCAGTTTTCCATCCCACCAAATACGCGTGTAGGGAGAAGGCGAAAAGGAAACTGCCATGATCTTATTGGCAAGTGAAGTATCTATGTAGATGTGGTAGTATATTTCAAATCCATTTTTGCTCAGGTCATCATTCAGTGTCTCCAGACTTATTGGGAGCGTATCCAGTGAAAGAACCAGGGGATCATCGAGTTGATGCAAGCGCAAACTTCTTCCCAGACCGAGAGAAGAGATTAGAGAGGCACCTTCATCTTTCTCCAGTTTTGATTTGGAAAAAAAAACGGCATTGGGAATTTTATTTTTGCCTTGTAACTCAAAAACAGGAATAAGGAAAAGCAAACTGATAAGACCGGAGAATCCAACACGGAAGCTAAACTTATCTTTATACAGTGGGTTTGTTTGTTTCAGGTAATTCACAGGCTTGAATGAGTGTTATGAAAAAAGCGTAAGCAGGCAGGAATAAGATTCCTAACAAATATAAAGATAAGAGAATGATGCCGATGCAAATCAGCTTTTGGTTTTTTCCAATGCCTGAATAGCCCTCTTTACGGTTTTATCACCGGCATTCAACACCCGGTAATAGCCTTCTGTCCTGTAAACAGATCTTGCAAGCAGCGCCTTAAGCTGGTTGCGGATAAACAATCCTGAGGTTTTTTCCTGTGTTTTGTTTCGGATTACTTTTTCTTTTTCCGCAAATGTCATAAACTCTTCTACCAGCGATTCGCTCACAGTGAATTTTTCAGCAAAGGCACTCACATCTCCATTGGTCAAAAGGGATTTACGATGTTGCTCGGCATAAGCAATACAAAACTGATTAAATACGCCTTTCATCAACAGTTGCATCAGCAGTGGTGTTCTTTCAGAGGTATCAGCCGGCACAAAAATATCGGGCATGATGCCTCCACCTCCGTAAACCACTTTTCCTTTGGGTGTGGTGTACTTTAGTGAATCATTAAATTTGATGCTGTCTGGGTGCTGAAACTCCCCGTGCGTAAATCTGTCAAACTCATCCTCCATGTATTCTTCTGCATTGCCCAGCGTATAAGGTTTTTGGATGCACCTTCCGGTAGGAGTATAGTACCTGGCAATGGTGAGTCGTACGGCAGACCCGTCATTAAATGAGGATTGTTCCTGTACCAATCCTTTGCCAAATGAGCGTCTTCCTACAATGGTTCCGCGGTCGTTGTCTTGAATTGCTCCGGCCACAATTTCACTGGCAGAAGCCGAGCCTTCATCAATCAGAATGGCAAGCGGTCCCTTTTGAAAATTGCCATCCGGACCGGCATAAAAATCGTCTCTGGCACGCGCACGGCCTTTGGTGTAGACAATAAGCTTATCTTCCTCCAAAAAAACATCTGCCATCTCACTCGCTACATTTAGCAATCCGCCGGGGTTTCCCCTGAGGTCGAGCACCAGTTTTTTCATGCCTTGTGAGAGCAAATTATCCATGGCTTTGCTGAATTCTTCCATGGTTGTTTGGGCAAAACGCGACACCTTGATGTATCCGGTTTGTGCATTGAGCATGTAATGAGTATCTACACTGTAGATGGGAATTTTTCCGCGCACAATAACAAAGGGCATGATGCCCTTGTGTCCCCTTCGAAGGATCCCCACCTTTACGCTTGTGCCACCCGGTCCGCGAAGTTTTTTAATAACATCATTGTTGGTGATGTGTATGCCCGCCACATTTTTTCCGTCCACACTCACGATGCGGTCGCCCGAACGGATGCCAAGTGCTTCTGAAGGGCCACCGGCCAGGGCAGAAACCACATAAATGGTGTCTTTAAGCAGATTGAATTCGATACCGATGCCTTCAAAATTTCCCTGCAGGGGTTCATTGAGTGCCGCAAGCTCTGAGGCAGGAATATATGCCGAATGCGGATCGAGATTCTCTACAATCGATGCCATCGATTCTTCAACAAGACGCTGTCGGCTGATGGTGTCTACATACTCTCTTTGGATGTAACTGATGAGCTGAGCGATTTTACTTTCATCGCCGCTGTTACTGAACTGCCTGCCTTTGCCGCTGATGCGCATACTCAGGTAAAAACCAAGCAGCAAACCCAACACAAGAACAAGTGCGTACCAAATCGGACGCATGCGGTTGCCGGAATCCATTATGCAGATGATTTTTTTTCCTGTTGATACCAAATGGTTTCCACTCCAAATTTCCGCAGGAAATCTACTCCTTCGTCCGTAGCAAGACCCTTGAAAGAAGAGTAGGAATCCAGGTAGAGTACTTTCTTGATTCCCACGCTGTAAATTACCCTTGCACAAGCGATGCATGGGGAAAGGGTTACATAGAGCACCGCATTGTCGAGTGATACATTGTTACGATGGGCATATAAAATCGCATTTTGTTCGGCATGCAGCGCGAGAGAACAACTTCCTTTGCTGTCGCGGGGACAACCGGTTTCGGGCCATTGCTCGTCGCAGTTGTGTGTTCCTGCAGGCGGACCGTTGTATCCGAGGGAAACGATGCGTGTGTCTTTGGTGAGTACCGCTCCCACCTGTGCTTTTACGCAATGGGATTTGCGCGACAGGCTTTGTGCCAGGTCCATGTATATCTGGTCGAAACTCGGTTTCATGATTCGCCTGCGAAGGTAAGGATTCTCGCCTTTTGTAAAATGATTAACAAGGCCCCGCATAGGTCATCATCTTGGATGTTTCTCTGCTTTCTATAACTTCGCATAAGGGTTTTGCATAAGCCATGCCGCCACTTGTTCCGCAATGCCAAAACAAAATCTATACACCATTCAACCTCTGTTTTTTCATGCCGGGTAAAGCCACTGATTGTACGCTCCATCCTCAAACCCTGAGGTTTTTGAGCCATCTTAAAAAGAACAATAACAAGGAGTTTATGGATGCCCATCGGGATGAATGGGCAGAAATCCGCACCACACTTTGTCAATTTGTAGACGCGCTTATCCTGCGCTTGTCGGTATACGACAATACGATTGCTGCCGAAAGCGCCAAAACAGCAGTGTTTCGGATCAATCGCGACATCCGCTTCAGCAAAGACAAATCGCCGTACAAAGAGAATATAGGAGCGTTTATTTCAGCGGGTGGAAAGAAATCCAATGGCGCCGGTTATTATCTACACATACAACCTGGGGGAAATACATTTCTGGCGGGTGGAGCATATGGACCTGATGCAGCCTCGCTTTTCCGCATCAGGCAGGAAATTGATTACAACGGAAAAGCCTTTGTAAAAATCATCAAAGCGGCTTCTTTCCGCCGGCATTTTGGGTTCCTGGATGAACAGTTCAAGGTGAGCCGCTTTCCCAAGGGGTTTGATGCAAATGGGGAGTATGCCCAATATCTTCCTTATGCAAGCTATGTGGCAATCACACCTGCCTTAACAGATAAAACCGTAGTTTCGTCTTTGTTTTTCAAGCAAACACTGGAGGCATTCAAGAGCATGATACCACTCAATCAATTCTTAAACACAGCCATTCATGAGCAAGCCTAAAATTGCCTTGTTTCCCGGCTCTTTTGATCCCTTTACCAAAGGTCATGCATCCATTGTAGAAAAAGCACTTGGGCTGTTCGACAAGATTGTGATTGGCATCGGGGAAAATGCTGCCAAGCAGTATTTTTATTCGCTTGAAGAAAGAAAAAAGTTTATTTCAAAAGTATACAATCATGAGGAAAGGGTAGAGGTAGCGGTGTATACAGGTCTCACCATTGAAGCCTGCAGTGAATATGGTGCAAAATTTATTTTAAGGGGATTACGAAACTCAGCCGATTTTGGATTTGAGCGAAACATAGCACAAATGAATCATGCGATGAATCGCGGCGTAGAAACTGTATTCCTGGTCACCGATCCTGAGTTGTCGGCCATTAGTTCAACCATTATCAGAGAAATTATTAGACATGGCGGAAATGCAAAACCATTTGTTCCGGAAGGCATGCTTGATTAGTTTTTGCCTGTTGCTTGCGGGAACGATGGCAGCCCAAAACTTTTTGGAGCTCAACCTTACCGAAAAAAATCCTGCAACCTTGGGTTTATTCATACAAAATGATCCCCTCAACAAAGAGTGGATTTTTGTTCGTGAATTGCAAGCGGATCCATCAGGGAAAGCCACTACCGATATTCCTTCCGGTTACACAGGTCCCCTGCAAATAAGAACTTCCCTGAACCGGTATACCGCCTATGTATCCTCCGAAAAAACCAACCGATGGCAATTGCTTCCTGCAGACTCAACAGCTCCCCGTTCCTATTTTGAGCAACCGGAAGGGATCGTGAAGATGGAGGAAGGTGCTCCCGAAAATCTCGACTACCGGACCATTGATTTGTGGCTTGATACTTTTTCCCGATACAATTACCGGCTGTTTGTACAGCCGAAGTCGCTTCGTCCCGCACTGCTTCGTTTTGATTCGCTTCATCTGCGCACAGCAACCTATGCAGGTTTTACCGAGACGGGAAAATCATACTACCGGTATCAGCTTGCCAATTTATATGCATCCTCTGCAAGCAAGTCCTCGGAGATTTTTGAAAAATACCTTTCCGGAAAGGTAGCACCTGCCAATCCACATTATCTTGGTTTTGTGAGCTATTTCTTCAGAGGATATTTGTATGCCCTGATGAGCAAACCAAAAAACGAAGTTATCGAGAAAGATATCAACCAAAAGGCAAGTTTGAGTGATCTGTTGGCAGACATTCATAAATCTTCACCACAATTAAAAAACGATACGCTCATTCAGCTAATCTTGTTAAATGAGATGCGAAGCTGGTATTCCGGTAAGCAAAATAATCCCATATCAGTATTGTCAATCATCAATCAAGTTAAACAACAGGCGCTGCATCCACTCATTGCAGTGTATGCAAATAACCTCGATGTGTCCTTGCGCAGGTTTCAGGAAGGAAGCACCATCCGATTAGATGATTATCCCGGAATCAATGGCACACATTTATCGCTTATGCCCAAGCGTACGGTGCCGGTACTTCTGGTGTTTTACATGGCTACTTCAAAGGAGTTTTTACGAGAGCTTCCATTGTTTGAGAAAGTGTTGGGCTTTCATTCGAAGGAGATGGAAATTCGCTTTGTTTGTCTCGACAATGGAAGCTTGCCTTTGCCTTCATGGATATTACCGGAATGGAATATCCCGGCGGGATACCACCATGGCATGATGCACGCCTTGGGTGTGAGGTCTGTTCCATTTGCTCTTTTTGTGGGCCCTGATCAAAAACTTATTGCCTACGATGCTCCTATGCCTTCCGGAGGTCTCAATGATTGGCTCTCGAAATATTTCCGGAAATTACATTGATTGGAGGCTGCTCTTAATCCTTACTATCCCTTGCTAATTTTCAATATTCATATCCGTGATGAACGGAGTGACAAGCAAGGATTATTTTTTTTGAACAAGGTCAAATACATCTCTGATACTGGGATAGGTGGAAGCGATAATAGATGGCAATTCGTGCTGGCCTGCCCATTTCACTTCGGTGATTTGTTCTTCTTCCTGGGGCCTGAGAGGAGAGGAAGTTTCTTTCATGTGCATTTCAAACCAATGGGTGGTTTTTAACACATATGCATCATGATGTTCATAGGCATGCATGGTTTTACCCAGTGGTCTGATGATGGCCGGATTTTTCTATTCCACATTCTTCTTCCACCTCTCTTACAGCACAGGAGGCAAGGTCTTCTCCATTTTCAACTTTTCCTTTTGGCAAATCCCATCTGCCCATCCTTTTGATGCAGAGAATCTCCCCATGATGATTTTTAACCAATCCTCCGGCAGCATCCATGGTCACAAAAAAATGTTCAACGGCATCCTGAAATGCCTCTTTTTCAAACCAAATACAAATACTGGCAAGAAGGTTGTGCTTAAGAAGGTAGATTATACCTGTCCAATCGGAGCTTCCACTGTACTTAAGAACCATTGTTTGTTCCTGCCATGTTGCGGGCGGAGGAGTCCCCTGGAAAATAAAAAGGGGTTTGTCGAACATGTAAATTTTGAGGGTCATGGGTTAAGTATAGTATGCGAAGACGAAAATACAACAAAGGCAATGAATATAAAGCAGGTAAATCATTATTAGTTAACTTTGAACTGTGGTTGCAGACAATGAAATAGCCCGGCAGGTAGCCCGCTTTATCCTTCAGGTAAAAGCCGTGCAGCTGAATCCTAAAGAGCCATTTACCTGGTCTTCGGGCATGCGATCGCCCATTTACTGCGACAACAGAGTGACCCTTTCATTTCCTCCCATTCGTACCTATATCCGGCAGCAACTGGCCAATCAGATTGTGAGCAACTTCGGGAAGCCGGATGTGATTGCCGGAGTGGCTACCGGTGCCATAGCCATGGGCGTGCTGGTGGCAGAATCCCTTGGCCTTCCATTCGTGTATGTGCGTCCGGAACCTAAGGCTCATGGCATGGGTAAGCAAGTAGAAGGGCTTGCAGAGCCGGGCAAAACTGTGGTGATTGTGGAGGATCTTGTATCCACCGGTAAAAGCAGCCTGGCAGCAATGACTGCCCTCAAAGATGCAGGGATGCTGGTAAAAGGCATGGCTTGTATATTCACATACGGTTTTAACCGCGCTGAATTACAATTCACCCAGGCACAATGTAAACTCGTCTCTCTTTGCGATTACAATGCCTTGGTTCAGGTAGCATTTGAAGGTGGAAAAATTAGCAGAGACGATATTCAAACACTCGAAAACTGGAGGCACGATCCCGATCATTGGTATACACAAAAATCATGAAGACATTTGAAAGCGAAAAAGTAAGATTAAACAAGCCGGCCGCATCCGTATATGCTGATGTGTCTGATTTTACAAAACTGGGAATGATCATGCCTACTCAGATTGGTAACTGGACCGCCACAACAGATTCCTGTTCATTTAATATTCAGGGCATGGCTACACTTACCATGGAAATGGAGGAGAGGAGACCCACCGAATATGTGCGCATGCGATCCGGATCTCAAACACCCGTATCTTTTTCGATAGAAGTTTTTCTGGAAGCAACAGATGCCAATAGCTGTCATGCCAGATTCGTGATCAAAGCCGATCTCAACCCCATGCTTAGCATGATGCTCGAAAAACCATTGGCTGCTTTTGTTACAAAAATGGCTGAACGCGCAAGCGCGCATTACTCCTGAAAAGCGCCCGCCATCTGTTCGGTGCACGATTGGCCAAACATAAGGTTGTTGTAAGTATTTTGTTCCGGAAGGTATTTTATCCGGTAACCCATGTTTTGAAGTTTTTGTAATGAATCACAGGAACAATAGAACACCGGGATTACATGTTTTGGCAAGGGGAAATCATACGATTCTGCAAGCAATTGATTGTACCACCAGCCGGAGAGGAGTGCCAAAGAATCTCTTTGATTTCTGAGAGAGGCTCTCACCGTTGCAGTATATGCCAACTTGTTTTTTCTTTTGCTGTAATCACCGTAAACAGGACCCGAGAACAGGTCAAGAAAAACTTTTTGTCCGTTGATGCTTGTCTCAAAAACAGAGAGAACAGCTGAGCTTCCCCGCTGCTCATCATCCAGGCCGGGATACAAAACAAGGGAAGAAAGAACCTGCAGCCCCCAGAACCATTTTTGTGCTTCGGTTCGGATTGTTATTGCTGCAAATAAAAATCCAAAAGCAATCCATGGCAAGAGATAGGCCGACTTTTGTGGCAGCAACAGGTACATTCCCAATTGCGTTGAGGTAAGTATCCACCACCATGCATTTTTGGGTTTTATGCCAATTATCATTAGCCAGAGCAATCCTATCATACCGGGAAGTCCCCATGCACCAAGGCTGGCTTTATAAAACACTTTTGCGAAGGAAGGATAAGGAAACTGATCAGAATAATCCCAGAAGGCAGTTCCGTAAATCCAGGCTACCGGCAAATAACACAAGGCAGCCACCAAACAAGAGAGTACAACAAAAGCGGAAATAAATTTCAGGTTGTATGAATCCCAAATACTTTTTAAAGAAGCGCCGCAAAGCAAAGGAAGGAGTACAAGCACAGGTAGTAAAGCAAGGGAGTTGATTCTGCATCCCACCGAGAGCCCCATCAAAACACCGGCAGCAAGAATTTTTTTTGATGCAGGTAATAGCCGGCTCCCATCGCAAAACCAAGGGCATATACATAATCAATAGTATAGGTAGAACAAACAAAAAACAGCGGACTAAAAGAAAGTCCATATCCCGCCATGATGTAGTTTTTTACATCCAGTGCATGAAGCAGTTTTAAAAAATACCAGATGGTAATCAGTGCAAAAAGAGAGGAGCAAGCATTGTAAAGTGGAGGAGAAGAGATGTTGTAAAGGAGGATGAGAATACTCTCGTAAACGGGATGACCCGGCAAACGGGAAACCTCCGGCACACCTGTTTCCCAGGTATTGTGTGCCGCAACCACAGAGCCCCAGCTGTCTTCTTCAACCCCATACCCCTGAAAACAAAAATAACATCGGGCGAGCAGAGATACTGCCAGAAGCCAATAGGCTTGTTTGTGTTGAAAAGGTGTTTGTTCAGTCCCAGACAGCATCGGGATATGCGCGTTGCAGAAACTGCATCTCGGCCAGCAGGTAACCCAGGTGTTCGGTATGTTTACCCTCCTGGCTTCCTGATTGCATAAAGGTGGCAGCAGGTTTCACAAGTCCTGCTTCATCTAAAATTGCCTGCACATCGTTGTGCCAGTGGGATTTGAGTGTTTCAGGATCGGGAATCACACCCAAACCAATGAGTGGCCCCTCTGAGGGTGTGCATACAAATAAATCTCCGGTATATTTCCAGAGTTCATTTAATGCCTGTTGAGTTCGGGTATTGCTTTCTGAGGTACCATCGCCTAAACGAAGTATCCATTCTTTGCTGTGCACGAGGTGATAAGCGATTTCTTTGTTTGATTTCTCTGCAATGGCTTTGAGCGTTTCATCCTTTGAAGAGGCAAGAGCCCTGTACTGACTGTGGGCAAACACATCGTACAAAAAAGATCTCACAATGGTTTTTGCATAGTCTCCATTGGTTTGTTCCAGGAGCAGGTTGTTTTTAAAGTCCCAGGCATCTCTTCTGTAAGCCAGATCATCTTGTGTTTTGTGCAGGCCTTGTAAAAGAGCAGCATAGTCGTAGAGGGACCGCGCCCTTCCGATGTGATCGAGTGCGATGTTAATCAGGGCAATGTCTTCTTCGAGTTGTGGACCTTTGCCGCACCATTCCGAGAGACGGTGGCCAAGGATCAGGCAATTGTCTGCCAGCCTTAACACATAGTGAAAGAGCGGCTCATTGTTTTTATCGGCTACAGGAATCATTTTTTCAGAGGTGTTTTACGCCCTGAGGAACCACATAAAATGTTGGATGCCTGTAGGGTTTATCGTTAGAGGGTTCAAAAAAAGAACCGGCTTCGTCAGGAGAAGATGCAGTGATGGCATCAGAGGGAACCACCCAGATATTTACCCCTTCGGAACGGCGGGTATATACATCTCTTGCGCTCAAAAGCGCCATGCGCGCATCGGTGGCATGCAAACTGCCGGCATGCTTGTGCGGAATGCCCGGGCTTGCCTGAATAAATACTTCCCAGAGCATGCCCTGGTCGCTTTTTTGTGGATTGTCCATGAATGGTTTAATCTTCGTAAATGTGAATGTCTTTGATATTGAGTTGGAGAAAACTATTTCCGTTCCATTCGTTTTCTTCCAATGAATAGCAGATGTCGAAGGAGCTACACTGAAGCAGGCGGTCATACAGATGACCCAGGCCAAAGGCGATGGCGGGCATTTGTTTGGTCATACCCTCTTGTACAAGGTCGAGCTTGATGTGGTTGCTTCCTACTTGTCGAATATTTCCGTGGTGCTTCACACCTTTGGCTACAAACACCGGATTCATATTGCCCGGTCCAAAAGGAGCAAATTGTTTCAGTATTTTATAGAAACGGTAGTCGGCATTCATCAGAGGAAGTTCAATGTCCACTTCAATTTCCGGGATAAGCATGTCTTCAGAGATGGTGCTGGAAACCACTTCTTCAAACTTTTCCTGAAAGGCTTTTACATTTTCAATTTTCAAGGTAAGACCTGCAGCATATTTGTGTCCGCCAAATTGTTCGAGTAAATCCGAGCAGGCTTCAATAGCATTATATACATCAAAGTTTTTCACGCTGCGGGCAGATCCGGTGGCCATGCCGTTGCTTTCTGTGAGCACCACCGTAGGACGATAATATTTTTCTGTGAGCCGGGAGGCAACGATGCCAACTACTCCCTTGTGCCAATCGGAGTGATACAACACGGTGGATTTGCTCTGTTGAAGAAGAGAACTTTCCTCAATCATGGCAAAAGCCTGCTGAGTGATTACCGTATCAATATTTTTTCTTTCAGTATTGGTTTCGTCAATGTCTTTGCCCGAATCAGCAGCCACATCCACATTGTTGCTTACAAGCAGGTCAACTGCTTTTCTTCCGGAGTCGATGCGCCCTGCTGCATTGATGCGTGGAGCGATGGTAAATACGATATCTCCAATGGTAAGTTCTCTGCGCAATCCGGAGAGTTCGATGATGGCTTTGAATCCTTCGCGTTTGCGAGTGTTCAGTTGCTGCAAGCCATAAAAGGCCAGTACCCGATTTTCGCCTGTAATTGGAACGATGTCTGCAGCAATGCTCACTGCCACAAAATCCAGGTAAGAGGCAAGTTGTCTGCTGAGGCTATTGTCAGGGAACAAATTGTTGTTTCTGGCAAATGCCTCAACCAATTTAAATCCTATGCCGCAGCCGGATAGTTCATCGAAAGGATAATGACAGTCATCTCTTTTGGGATCCAGCACTGCAGCGGCTGCAGGTAATACTTCGCCTGGCCGGTGATGGTCGCAGATAATAAAATCGATGCCAAGCGATTTGGCGTAATCTATTTTATCATTGCTTTTGATGCCGCAATCAAGGGCAACAATCAGGGAGTAACCTTGTGCTTTGGCATAATCGATGCCGGTGAATGAAATGCCATATCCTTCTTTGTATCTGTCGGGGATATAATAATCGATTTTGGCGGCATAATTTTTAAAGAATGAATACACAAGTGCCACAGCTGTGGTACCATCCACATCATAATCTCCGTAAATCATCACACCTTCCCGGTTTCTTAAAGCCTCTTCGAGGCGTTCCACGGCAAGGTCCATATCTTTCATCAGAAAGGGATCATGCAATTGTTCCAGGGAAGGACGAAAAAAAGTTTTGGATTCGTTAAAATCGGTAATGCCTCTTTGTGCAAGGAGGGTACAAATGTTTCTATCTACCGAGAGCGATTGCTGCAAAGCATCAACCACACTTGCGGGAGGCGGAGATTTGTATTTCCATCGCTTCTTTAAAGACATAAACTATGATGCTAATAAAAGTATAAAATCCGTCATGAAAACAAAAGTCTTTCCACTCATATCACAAGGGGTTTGCGAAGCGTTTATTTTGCAGCAGCAAAAAGTCTGTTCACCTCATTCCAGTTGACAAGGCTCCAGAAAGCTGCCACATAATCCGGACGGCGGTTTTGATAGTGGAGGTAATAGGCATGTTCCCAAACATCCAAGGCCAGAATGGGCGATCCCTTTACTTCTGCAATATCCATGATGGGATTATCCTGATTGGGGGTGGAACAAATGCTGAGTTTTCCGGCATGAACAATCAGCCAGGCCCAGCCTGAACCAAATCTACCCACTGCACTTTTGCCGAATTCTTCCTTCATGTTGTCAAAGGACCCAAAGCTTGCAGCGATGGCATCAGCCACTGCACCACTTGGAGGTCCACCGGCTCCGGGAGCCATTAATGTCCAGAAAAGGGAATGGTTGTAATGTCCTCCTCCATTGTTACGAACAGCGGCTGGGAATTTAGATATTGAGCGACAGAGTTCTTCCAGACTCATTTTCTCAGCATCAGTTCCTTTGATGGCTGCGTTGAGGTTGTTAACATATGCCTGGTGGTGCTTGCTGTGATGGATTTCCATGGTACGCGCATCGATATGTGGTTCGAGCGCATTGTAATCGTAAGGGAGTTTTGGTAGTTCAAAGGCCATATTGCAATGATTAAAGGTTTGTCCCAAATGTACAACATATGAGCCTTACATGAAGAGAGCCAGGCATAAAAAATATCACATTAGTCCAAACTCCGGAAGATGATCCAGAAAGGCGTAGGTACGCTGCTCAAAATCAATTTTGCAAACATAAAGTTCTCGGCCGTTGGTTACCAGCAGATAAGGAACTTCCAGCTTGAGGTTATAAACAGAAATCTGGTCAAATGCATCCTGATTGATTTTTACATCATGCGCTTTGCATTCTGCAAGCAATAGTGGCTTGCCGGGTTTTCCATAGGCCAAGAGATCAAACCTTCTTTTGGTATTGTTGTAGTCTAGTGCCCCCTCAATTACCAACAAACCCGGTGGTATACGACATTTGTTGACAAGATACATCGCCAAATGTTGCCTTACCCATTCTTCCGGCGTGAGCCTGATCCATCGTTTACGGAAACGATCGAAAATTAGCTTGCCTCCTTTTTCTGTTTTAATACTAAATTCGTGGGCAGGAAAAATAAGCCCGGGTAGTTCATCCATCTTTCGCAAGGTGTTATTCAAACATAAGCATAATTACCGAATTATCATTTCCGGCACACTTCATTTAACAAGCTCATGAGAACAAAAAAAGAGATCGTAGAAAACTGGTTGCCCCGCTACACAGGTGTGCCTTTGGAATCGTTTGGACAATACATCCTGCTTACCAATTTTTCTAATTATGTACGCATGTTTGCCAACTTGCATGGCGTGCCCGTTAATGGTACAGAACATCCCATGCTGAGTGCCACAGCCGATAACATCAGCATCATCAACTTTGGTATGGGCAGCGCCAGCGCTGCAACCATCATGGATTTGCTGGCTGCCATTTCACCCAAGGCGGTCCTCTTTCTGGGTAAATGCGGAGGCCTCAAAAGAAAAAACAAGCTCGGAGATTTGATTCTGCCCATTGCTGCCATCCGCGGCGAAGGAACCTCCAACGATTACTTCCCCCCCGAGGTACCTGCCCTCCCGGCATTCAGCTTGCAAAAGGCGGTATCTACTACCATCCGAGATCATAACCTCGATTACTGGACAGGCACTGTTTATACCACCAACCGCAGGGTATGGGAACACGACGAAGCTTTTAAAAATTATCTGCGTAAGTTGCGCTGCATGGGCATTGACATGGAAACCGCCACCATTTTTTGTACCGGATTTTACAACCAGATTCCCAGTGGAGCACTTCTTCTTGTGAGTGATCAGCCGATGATTCCGGAAGGAGTAAAAACCTCTGACAGTGACAAAAAGGTGACTTCCGGATTTGTAGAGATGCACCTTAAAATTGGTATTGCTTCTTTGAATCAATTGAAAAATAACGGACTCACCGTAAAACACCTCAGGTTTGAATAATGCCACAGCGAAAATTTGAAGATCTGATTGCTGACATCAGGAAGAAAAAGTTTTCTCCCGTCTATTTCCTGCAGGGAGAAGAACCCTATTTTATTGATCTGCTTTCTCAAGAAATTGAGATGCATTGCCTGGAAGAATTTGAAAGAGATTTTAATCAAACCATCTGTTATGGGAAAGACAGCAACCTGCAACATGTTTTAAATACTTGCAAACGGTTTCCCATGATGGCAGAACGACAATTGGTGGTGGTAAGGGAAGCCCAGGACATGAAGGAGATTGACAAACCCCAGAAAGATGCACAGGGAGGCAAAGCATCGGAAAATAATCCCCTCGAAGATTATATCCTCAAGCCAACACCCTCTACCGTTTTGGTTTTTTGTTACAAATACAAAAAGATTGACGGTCGTAGCAAACTATCCAAACTGGTTGCCAGCCATACCGAGTTGTTTCAATCAGATAAACTCAGGGATTACAAGGTGGCCTCCTGGATCGTCTCTTATGCCAAAGAAAAAAACCTGCAGTTATCCGAAAAAACAGCGCAGCTGATTTCAGACCATCTTGGAAATGATCTTTCCAAAACAGTGAATGAACTGGATAAGCTGTTAATAGCAAACAACAACAACACGCGTATCTCCGAGGCCGATGTGCTCAGGTTTATTGGTATCAGCAAGGAGTTTAATGCTTTTGAATTTTCGGATGCGCTGATGTATAAAAACGATGCCAAAGCCATGCAGATAGCACATTATTTTGCTGCCAACTCAAAAGAGAACCCGCTTGTTAAAATCATTCCGGCATTGTTTTATAACTTTTCAAGACTCCTGAAAATGCAAGCCATGGGCAGCGCCTCCGATGCCGAGATTGTAAAAGAAACTGGCATTCCTTCCACCATGCTGGAAAAATTCAGAAGGGCCGGACAATATTATCCATTTCGAAGCTGCATGGAAGTTGTCAGTATTCTTCATACCTATGATCTTAAGGCAAAAGGTGTTGATTCGGCCGGCACCTCCGACGGCGAACTCATGCGAGAAATGACAGGCTTGATTCTCTACAATTCCTGAGAAAGGAATGCTGCCGATGAAACCTCTTTGGTTAGTGTTGCACAAGCAATTTTCCGGCTTTTCCTTTCAATCCATGTTGGTTGATACGAATGGTGTACATGCCGGGTGAAAAAGCAGATACATCCAATACCATTTTTTGTTGGAGTACGGGTTTGCTGAGAACTGTTCTTCCATCCAGGGAGATAACCTCTAAGCTTGTGCCGGCCCCAACCAACTCCGGCAAAGTAACGAATACCGAATGTGATGCAGGATTGGGATAAATTTCCGGAGCGATAAGCACATTCTGTACAGACTCTATCCCAAGCGGTGTTTTGCTTAATCTGGTGATATTGATGTTGTCAACTTTTACCCCTTGTGCGTTAACAAATGCATCGGATACAAGCCTGAAACGCAGAAGCAAACTGTCGCCAAGGCCGGTAATAACGGGCATCTCTTCTTTCACCCAGTCCAACTGGTTACCATCAAGAATAGGTGCTCCCTGAAACTGAAATTCGTTCCCGGGATGTGTATATTTTCCGCACAAGGCCATCCATTGGATGCCGCCATCATATGAGGCTTCTACCACTAAGTAATCATAGCCTTTTTCAATAGACCAGGTGGCATCAAAAGAAAGCCAGATTGTTTCAGATGAATCTATGTTCAGCGCTTGAGACAGTTCCAGAACAGATTCGGAGTTGTTTGCATAGAAGCCAAGCGGACTGTCTGAAAAACAGGAATTGGAAAGGAATCCCGGACTCTCTGTTCCCCATGTTGTGCTCTGCCAGTTTTGCAAAAAATTGCATGGGTCTACTAACAGTGATTGTAATTGGGCGTACAATACAGAAACTTTTTTCTCATAGCTATACACGCCATTGTTGATGAGAAATTTGTAAGCAATGGTATCTCCATAGGCAATCCCGGGTTGTAATTGAATGGAGATAGAGTCTGTTCCATTTTGAAACAACTGCAGATTGGAGTACACTCTCGGTGGACCCACAGAAAGAATGTTAGAAGACACAGGTACAAGCGAAACGCTTGCATTTATATTGTCTGTAGTTCCCTGGAGAGACCATGAATATCCTGCCATCAGTGTGTTTTGGTTGTATAAGGTTTTCTGTTCCCTTGGATTTACCTGCAAATAGGAATGCAACAACTTAATTGTCTCCAAATTCATGTGGCACATGTTTCTGCAAAAGGGAAGGATCTGGTCTTGCGGCGGCCAGAAGCCCAAACCTGCATCGCCTGCTTCCGGAGTCATGGAAAGAATTTTTGGTTTCTCATTTTGCTCACCATACATCCAGTCATCACTATCGCCATTTGTAACATAACCCACTGTTTGGTCGCCCGTTCCGTAAGAGTAATTGTTTTCGGCGGTCATGATTTTTGCCATGTTCACAAATACAGCAGAATCCGGCGTAAACAAGGAAGGCAAATATCCCCATGGATAGATGAGTAAATTACCATAAGTATGATTATTAAGAGCAATTTCAAAAGCATGCTGGTTACAGAATTGTTTTACTGCCCTTGTTTCCGGCTCCGAAAAAGCAGATGGTCCCCGATAGGTATCTGAATTACTCTGGGGACTCGAACCATTATTGTCATATCCCCAAAAGTATCCATAGTTACGGTTTAGGTCTACACCAAAAGTTCCATTTCCGTTGTCTCTCCGGTTTTTTCTCCACATGCCACCTCCCTGTGGACTGTTGGTTTGGTTAAAAATATATCCGTCCGGATTGATACATGGGATAAAATACAATTCGCTGTTGTTAATGATGTTTTGTATGAGGGTATCATTGTCATAATTTTCGCACAGGTAATACATGAAATACATCAACTGGCTTAATGAGCCGGGTTCTCTTGCATGATGCAAGGCATTAAACAGCATTTCTTTTTCCGGTTCATCATTGTCGGGCTGATCAGATATTTTTACATAGTAAATGGGTCGGCCCTGTATCGATAGAAGGCTATCACTTACGGGCATCTTTGCACTGATCAGATGAGGGAATCTGGCCCTCAGTGTATCCAGGTGTGCCAGCATCTCGGAGTAGGTAAAATAGCCGGCCATACTCCCCAGAGAAAACCCTGCCGGATCTTCAACCAGGGCAATTGTTTCGCAAGCATTGTTCACAAAAGCAGCAGGCATTCGCTGCTCGGTGCTATAGCCCAGGCTGCGAATGAGATTCAGCTCCTCATCAGAAAACTGGGACTCGAACCAATATCCTTTTTTTACTCGGCCATGATCCATAGCAATTCCTTTTTGAAGCAAGGTTTGCGCGGTGTGTTCCTTGTCGAAAATGATGCGGGTGATAGGGATTGCTACCTGTGCATTTGCCTGTGTGAAAGGCATTGTAAGAACTAGACAAAGTGTGCATAGCACCCGCAGGATTCCCCGATTATACATGGGCCAACTTTTCATAATTGCGATTGAAAGAGAATGGTTGATGTGGATTTTTTGATAGCTTGGATACTCATCCAAAGATAAACAACGCAAGCCTAAAGCAAGACAAAACAACATGAACTTTTGACGATATTTCTTTTGTTTCTGTTTTTGTTAGTTACAAAGATTGCACAAGCAGCAGGCAACATGCTCGCTTTTTCGATTGAATCTATCCGGATAAAAATGGGAGGCATGGTGTTTTACTATTGGCCTAAAAACCCCAAGTCATCTAACCCCGAAGAATTGATTTTGCCTGTGGCAAAAATATAAATGAGGAATTTGCAGGTTCTGAGAGAATTACCAGCTAACAGAAGGATGTTTTTTCCTGTTTCACATCAAAAAAACATGTCCGGATGAAGGGAGTGTTGTTATTGCCGATTCAAAATATCACAAACCTATATGCTCTTCAAGCAAGGATCCATTAGACATTCACAGGGAAACCTATAAAAGAACTTAGGAAGGTTTTTGTTCTTCTTTTTGAACAGGAAGAAGCGCCATTAACTCGGAAGGAGTTTTAAAAAGTTTTGTGTTTTCAGGAGTCTTCACCTCCTGGCTGATGACCAGATAACCACTCAACAGTTTAATACATTCCGGAAAATTTTCATGCAAAGCATCTACATACTCCTGCACTTTGTGTCCCGAGGTAAGAACGGTAATCATGCAGTGAGGTCTTCGTAATGCATAGATTTTCTTGAGGTCTTCGAAGGGTAGTGATTGTCCCAGGTAATAAGCCCTTATCCCGGATTTTCTGAGCAAATAATGAAAATACAGTAAACTGATTTCATGCAACTCACCTTCCGGAAGGTAAAGCAGGGCAGTATATGCATCCGGCGAATAATTGCAGGTCTGGCTGTCGATGGCAGAGATTAATTTCTGTCTGATCAGGCTGGTGATAAAATGTTCCTGGGCAGGATTAATGGAATCGGTGATCCAAAGCACACCAACTTTTACAAGAAAAGGATAGATAACCTGTTCAATGGTATGTTCGAATCCGAGCTGTGCAATGTTTGCAGCAACTGATTGTTCAAATCGCTGTTCATCCACTTCTACCATCGAAATAATGAGGTTGTCTACCTGAGTGGCTGAGGCAAAGTCTGTTTCTGTGATGCGCCTTACAGCATTGTAAATCTCCTCATGACTCATGCCTGCGATACGGGAGATTTTCACCCCGTTGTTGTTGAGCAGGGTCACATTCAGCAGCATCTTCAGGTCGTCGTTGCTATATGAGCGGATATTCGTTTCGCTTCGGCTGGGTTTAAACAGATTGTACCGTTGTTCCCATATACGGAGCGTATGGGCCTTGATGCCGGAGATGCTTTCGAGATCTTTGATAGAGAAAGTGTTCACTTATCGCTTTTGCCGATTTACTCAGTTCAAACAAGCCCTTTGCGTAAATGTTTAAAAAATTCAAAATCCTTTTCGCCTGACTTTCAGTAAGCCCGCTTGTTTTTTCCCAGATAGTAGTTTACAAATGCCTGATTCACTACCCTTAAGCCTCCCGGGGTAGGGTAATTTCCGGAAAAATACCAGTCCCCACTGTGCTCCGGACAAGCCTTATGCAAGCCTTCCACGGATTGATAAACCAACAACACAGGCGCTTTGATGCCTTCGCTCAGCAAGCTTGCTGCCTCAGAGGCTATGTCGTCATCTGAAAAAGGGGCGTAGAGCTCTTTTACATGATTGATTTTACATTGCTCCAGAGAGAGTTCCGCCAAGGCTTTTTCGTACACCTCGGAGAGAACCTTTTCCCTTCCGGATTTTTTAAGCAGGGAGATCGCTGCCTGAAAGGCGATGAAGTCGCCCAGCTTGGCCATGTCAATACCGTAACAATCGGGATATCTTATTTGAGGTGCAGAGGATACGATGATGATTTTGCGTGGTTCCAGCCGGTCGAGCATCTTTAACAGACTTTGCTTGAGGGTGGTTCCTCTCACGATGGAATCATCCATAACCACAACCTGATCGGTGTGTTTTTGAATGGAACCAAAGGTAACATCGTACACATGTTCCACCAGCTCGTTCCGGTGCACATCGTCGGTGATAAAGGTGCGCAGTTTTGCATCTTTGATGACCAGTTTCTCTACCCTTGGACTCATGGCAATCAGTTTTGTTTTTTCTGAAAAACTCAAATTGGGTTGGGACTCCAGTTTTTTAAGTTTCTCAACAGCCATCATGCTTTCAATCTCCCTGATCATTCCGTAAAAAGCAACTTCTGCAGTGTTTGGAACGAATGAAAAAACGGTGTTCAGAAGATCGCCATGAAGATGATTCATGACTTTTTCTGCCACCTCCGCCCCCAACTTTTTTCTCTCGTCATAAATAGCGGGATCACTGCCCCTTGAAAAATAGATGCGTTCGAAAGAGCAACTTTTTCTTATTCCGGCAGGATTGATACTTTCCAGCGCATATGCACCATTTTTTCGAATGATGAGTGCATGTCCCGGAGGTATTTCATGTATCTGCTCCAAAGGTGCCTGAAATGCGGTTTGAATGGCAGGCCTTTCTGAAGCGGTAACAAGAACTTCTTCATTGGCATAGAACCAGCAGGGTCTGATGCCCATTGGATCACGGAGGACAAAAGCATCTCCATGACCAAACATGCCGGCAATTACATAGCCACCATCCCACTTTTTACTGGCATCCCTCAGGATTTGTGCAATATTGAGCTCCCTTGCAATCAGCGCGGAAATTTCTTTGTTATCAAGGCCGTTTGCTTTTCCTTCTCTGAAAACCCTTTCATTTTCTACATCCAGAAAATGCCCGATGCGTTCCATGATGGTTACGGTATCTGCTTTTTCTTTTGGGTGTTGTCCAAGATCTACCAGGTGCTCAAACAAATCATCAACATTGGTGAGATTAAAATTTCCGGCAACAACAAGGTTGCGGGTTTTCCAATTGCTTTGGCGGATAAAGGGATGACAACTCTCGATGTCGTTTTTGCCAAAAGTCCCGTATCTGAGATGACCCAGCAACAACTCTCCGGCGAAAGGCACATGGGTTTTGACCCAGGCCGGATCCTGGTATTGAAGTGGATGCTTTTGTGAAGCCTCATTAAATTTGGAACTGACCTTGCTAAAAATATCTTTAATAGCCTGGCTTTCGATGGATCGTCTCCGGGAGATATATCTTTCTCCCGGCGCTGTATCAAATTTGATAGAGGCTATTCCGGCGCCATCCTGTCCGCGGTTGTGTTGCTTTTCCATCATCAAATAAAGTTTAGAGATGGCAAACAGGTGGCTATTGTAAGTTTTGCTGTAATGGGCAAAAGGCTTCAGCAGGCGTACAAGTGCAATTCCGCACTCATGTTTGATAGGGTCGCTCATGGGGGCGCTTAAAGATAGCAAACACTTGTTTGCATCTGGTTTTTTCAATCAAAAATAAAAGTGCAGGGAACAAATCGTCCTCTGAAAAACATTAAATAATAACCTAGTTATCCCGGCCATTCTGCAGTCCGGCTTTCAGGTCATAGATGCTTCTCACATGATTGAATTCTTTTTGCATATCAAATGCAAGATCCAGCA
This sequence comes from Flavobacteriales bacterium, assembly GCA_040383885.1. Classification (GTDB taxonomy): domain Bacteria; phylum Bacteroidota; class Bacteroidia; order UBA4408; family UBA4408; genus JBEICQ01. The sequence continues at coordinate 30,030 of JBEICQ010000006.1, forward strand.
GTCGACCGCTGCGCACATCAAAGACCCAGCCATGAATTTTTGGGTAGCCGCCCATCGCCCATGCCCTTTGCACATGGTCGATTTTAATGATGTTCAGGCATTGTTCTCTCACATTGATTTCAACAAGTCTGTCGAACCTTTTCTGTTCATCGGCAAGGGCATCCAATTCCTGTCGGTGAAACCTGTAAACATCTCTTAACTTATGCAGCCAGCTGTTGAGCTGACCCAAATCGCTGGGTGCAAGAGCCGCTTTAACACCACCACATTCATAGTGCCCACAAACCACAATGTGCTTCACTTTTAAAAACTCTACGGCATATTGTACAACAGCATTCAGGTTGTTGTCTATACTCACCACCAGATTGGCTATGTTGCGGTGTACAAAAACTTCACCGGGTGCCACTCCCATCAATTCTTCGGCACTTACCCGGCTGTCGCTGCAGCCAATGTAGAGAATTTCAGGACTTTGTCCGCGCGACAATTTTTCGAAATAGTCAGCCTCTTTTTTCAGTTTTTCCTCTACCCATTTCCGGTTGTTCTCAAAAATTTTTTCAAATTCCATGACAGTACATTTCCACAGTATCATGCAAGCTACACTTTTTTGGTTTATCAGTTTCATCTGATCGGGGCTTGGCTATTTGTTCTGCATGTTTACTTTTGTCCCCTCATGAGTATCAAGGTAGAAAGCATCACTAAACTTTTTGGCAGTCAGAAAGCCCTCGATGAGGTAAGTTTTGAAGTCTTTCCCGGAGAGGTAACAGGATTTCTTGGTCCCAATGGTGCAGGAAAATCTACGATGATGAAAATCATCTGTGGTTATCTTCCTTCAAACAGTGGAAAGGTAGAAGTCTGCGGAATTTCAGTGAAGGACAGCCCCCTGGAGGCAAGGCGAAAAATAGGCTATCTGCCCGAACACAATCCACTTTACCTTGACATGTATGTGTTGGAATACCTTGAATTTGTGCTCGGCCTGTACGGGAAAAATAAAAACAGTAAAAAAATCAGTTTGGAGATGATTGAGCGGGTAGGCTTGTTACCCGAAAAGAAAAAAAAACTGGGCGCTCTCTCAAAAGGTTACAGACAACGAGTGGGCATCGCCCAGGCGTTAATTCACAATCCTGAAGTACTCATTCTGGATGAACCAACTTCGGGTCTCGACCCCAACCAGCTTAATGAGATCCGCAACCTGATAGCAGATACAGGAAAGACCAAAACATTGTTGTTCTCTTCTCACAATCTTCCCGAAGTGGAAGCCATCTGTAAGCGTATCATCATCATCAAAGAAGGCAAAGTGGTTGCCAATGACATCAGTAAACGCATCAAGGAAGAACTTACTTCCCGCAGCAGCAACACGATATTGGTGGAGTTTGATTGCGAAGTAGAACCAACATCACTCAGAGGCATAGAAGGAGTGCTGGATGCAAGAAAAAGCGGTCAGAGGCAATATCTTTTAAAAGTTGCTCCCGGGGTGGATGCAAGGCCGGCCGTTGCAAAAAAAGCACAGGAAAAAAACTGGTTGGTGCTTACCATGCAGCAGAAGGAGAGTGATTTGGAATCCGTCTTCCGCTCCCTGACCGGAGGCCCGGAAAAAAATTAATTTTTAAGCACTGCCGCAATACCCGGCAATTCTTTTCCCTCCATCAATTCAAGAAGTGCGCCTCCTCCGGTAGAGACATAACTTACTTTATCTGCCAGATGAAACTTATTGATGGCAGCTACAGAATCGCCACCGCCAATAAGGGAATAGGCGCCATTAGCGGTAGAAGCGGCACAACATTTTGCAATGGCTGCAGTTCCGGCCTGAAATTTTTCCATTTCAAAAACACCCATCGGGCCATTCCAAAGAATGGTTTTGGCGTCCAAGATTTCTTTTTCAAACAATTGTACCGAGAGCGGACCGATGTCAAGACCCATCCAGCCATCAGGAATGGCATCTTTGGCCACGATGCGGGTATCCGCATTGTTGTCGAAGCGATCGGCCACCACAAAATCTACCGGAAGCAAAAGACTTACACCCTTTGCCCTGGCCGATTCCATCAGATTTTTTGCCAATTCAAGTTTGTCATTTTCGCAGATGGAGTTGCCGATGGAATACCCCATGGCCTTTAAAAAAGTAAAAGCCATGCCTCCTCCAATAATCATGCTGTTGCATACGGAGAGCAGGTTTTCAATGATCAGGATTTTGTCGCTTACCTTGGCACCTCCCATCACAGCCACAAATGGTTTTTGCGCGCTTTGCATCACTTTTGTTGCACTTGCTACTTCTGCCCCCATCACATATCCAAAGTATTTTCTTCCGGGAAAATATTGCGCCATCACGGCGGTGGAAGCATGTGCACGATGCGCAGTTCCAAAAGCATCATTCACATAAATATCTCCGAGCGCAGCAAGTTTTTGGGCAAATCCCGTATCTCCCTTTTCTTCTTCCTTGTAAAACCTCACATTCTCTAACAACAATACTTCTCCGGGTTTTAGGGCAGCTGCTTTTTGGGAAGCCTCTTCGCCGATGCAATCAGATGCAAACTGCACAGGTCTGTCCAGTAAAGTGGAGAGATGAGGCACCAAATGTTTTAATGAATATTTTTCGGAAGGACCATCTTTGGGTCTGCCCAGGTGAGACATGAGAACAATACTGCCACCATCAGCAATGATTTTGTTGAGGGTGGGGATTGTTGCCCTCATGCGGGTGTCGTCGGTAATCTGAAAGTTTTCGTTGAGGGGCACATTGTAATCCACACGGATGATGGCTTTTTTGCCCGCAAAGTTGCAGTTGCTGATGGTAATCATGGTATTTTTGGCAAAAGTAATCATCCCCTGCTGATGAAAGAAATACCCCCGCTACCTGCACTCACATTTAAATACGGAACAATCGATCAGTTAACAGCCTCAGAGATATGGGAATGTATGTGCCTGCGGCAACAGGTTTTTATTCTTGAGCAGGTTTGTTTGTATCCCGACATGGATACATATGATCATGAGGCTACTCATGTACTTCTTTACCATTCGGATGGAAATCTTATAGGAACGGCCCGCATCCTGAAGCCGGGAACCAAATACGCCGAGGCCTCTATAGGGAGGATTGCCATCGCGCTCAATTACCGTGGATTGTCCCTCGGCAGGAAACTCACGGCTGGTTGTATAGCAACATGTAAATTCATGTATCCTCAAGCCGGTATTCGCATCAGTGCCCAACATCGACTTGAAGAGTTTTACAGAAGCTTGTCTTTTGTTCCGGTTTCCGAACCTTATGATGAAGATGGCATTCTGCATGTGGATATGTTGTATGCAGAGGTTCCAATGGATCAATTAAAACACACATAATCAAATACATATCCGGATATATCCGGATATATCCGTGTATATCCGAATATATCCGCCTTGGATAAAAAACATCCGGCATTTTTGTGCTGTGATTTTTTCGGCGTGACCCAAACCGAATCTTTCACAACAGGTAAATAAGTAGTAATAACAATTAATTTAAACAAATGAAAAACAAAGTTCAATTGATCGGAAACATCGGAAAAGATCCTGTTGTAACCGTTACCGAAAAAGGTAAGAAGGTAGCTCGATTTTCATTGGCTACCAATGAGTCGAAACGAAACAGGGAAGGTGAGTGGGAAACCCTTACCACCTGGCATCAGGTTGTGGCGTGGGGATTGACGGCAGAACTGGTGGAGAAAAAAGCCGGAAAAGGGCTTGAAGTAGCCATCCTGGGGAAGCTCAACCAGCGAAATTACACCTCGAAGGAAGGTGAGAAAAGGCTGATTACGGAAATCGTCGCACAAAACATGATGATTGTTTCTAAAAACAAACCAAACAAGCGTCCTTTTTAAGGAAGCCCTTTACAATCAAATCAAGTAGATAAAACAAACAACTAGTTAAAATCAAATCAAAATCAAGTAAAATGAACACAATTCGAAACAAAGTACAGTTGATAGGCAATCTTGGAAAAGCTCCTGAGATCAGGGAGTTTGACAAGGGCAAAAAGATGGCCCGCTTTAGCGTTGCCACAAACGAGTCTTACAAAAATGCACAGGGTGAATGGGAAACCCAAACCACCTGGCACAATCTCGTTGCATGGGGCAATCAAGCCAGCCTTTGCGAACGCAAGCTCGACAAGGGAAGCGAGGTAGCCATTGAAGGTAAACTCGTAAGCCGCAGCTATACAGACAAAGAAGGTAACAAGCGGTATGTTACCGAGGTTCAGGTAAATGAAATTCTGGTGCTTACCAAGAATTAAGTGAAAGGGTCACGCACGAAAAAAACACGAATCCCGGCTAGTCCGGGATTTTTTTTTACTGAATTTGTAATCCGTAATTCAGGAGTATGGCCCCAGAGATATACTATTCCAGTCCGATGAATACTCTTCAGAGAAATTAAAATAATTGGTTTATTTGTACATGTCTTCTAAACCAACCATTCTGCTACTCCTTTCGTGTTTTTTATCTTATCACCTTTCCCGTTCACAAAGTTACAGTGGACCCGAAAGCGTGGAATTCGATTCACTCTCTTCCTGCTACTATGTGGCAAACACAACCAGTCATCAAATCTTAAAAAGAACACCTGCCGGAAGTCTGCAAATTTTTGCCACCCTCTCGGGAACAGGTCCTCACGGAATTGAAATTCTGAATAATAAACTCTATGCCTGCAATGGAGGAATAGTAAGGGTTTTTAATTTGCAAACAGGTGCTTTGCTCAACAGCATTAACCTGGGGGCAACATTTTTAAATGGCATCACCCATACTGATTCTGTAAATATTTTTGTTACGGATTTTAATGCAAAAAAAATCTACAGGATTCATGTAATTACCAATGCATTCAATGTGTTTGTAAACAATACTGTTCAAACCCCCAATGGCATCATTTATGATTCTCCAAACCAAAGACTTCTTTATGGTACCTGGGGTTCATCTGCCCGAATAAAAGCCGTTTCGCTGGCAGATTCCTCCCAATCGAATCTGCTTACTACCGCATTATCAAATATTGACGGGATATGTGTAGACAATGCTTCCAATATTTATGTAAGTAACTGGGGCAGCAATTCACTGGTGATGTATCCGGCCTGGTCATACTCATCGCCCCAAACGCTAATGACCGGTCTGAGTAGTCCCGCAGATATTTGTTATAATTTCAGAGGAGACTCAATTGCCATTCCTAATTCCGGAAACAACACTGTGGTATTTTATCACAATGTAATTACAGGCAGTCGCAGGCAATTTTCAAAAAAATCATCATGGACGCCGGGCACACCGGTTTTGCTCAATAAACCTGCTCTTTTGGAAATATTCAATGTAGCCGGCTTGTCTGTTATTCATCGGGAGCTTTTGCCCGGACTTTTTGACTGGCAGCCTGAAAATCTTCCTTGTGGTATATATGTTGCCCGTATTGTGCAAACGGGAGAATACCCCATCACAGGTAAATTTTATGTGAAATAGATATATTTATTGCTACTAAACCGGGATGAAAAAGTCGATGTTATATGCCTGCTTAACTCTTAAATGTCCACGCTGCAGAGAGGGGAATATGTTTGTTAATACAAATCCTTACAACCTAAGAAAGCTTACCCACATGCATCAAAAATGCACTTCCTGTGGATTGGATTTTGTGAGAGAACCCAGCTTCTATTTCGGAGCCATGTATGTAAGCTATGCTCTCACCATTGCCTATGGCGTAGCATGTTTCATTATATTTAAACTCCTGGCCGGATTTTCACTTATGTGGTATCTTATCCTGAATGCCCTTGTATTGCTTCTTCTTATTCCTTATACCTTCCGTTTGGCCCGAACACTCTGGATAAGCATCATGGTAAAATATGAGCCCAACACAAATACATCTTCATCATCTCAAGTCGGTTAGACATTTTCTCTTCGCCACAATCAATAAGGAGTTCCTGTGTTTAAACTGATAAAAGTAATTTGAAAAGTGGACCGGTTTTTTGTATCGAAGCAAAACGGAATAAACAGTGTGGTGATGATATCTACAGAACTGAAAGGATTCAATCCCATAATAACAGTTTTTACTACTTTCGTAACCAATATTCATGGATTCACTTATAGTGGATAACAATTACAGATATAGCGCCTGGTCATCAGGCTGTCTTCTGATTGTTTTGCAGGTTAAAAACGAGAAAATAAACAGAAAAGATGAGTGAATTAAACAGGGTAGATCTTGTTGTTGTTGGTGGTGGAATTACGGGTCTGAGTGCGGCCTACCTTGCCGCCAGAAAAGGACTAAAGGTTCGTGTAATCGAAGCCGGTGATTCTTTCGGAGGCTTGCTCAGTACCTTTCCGATCGGAGGAAACCGCCTTGAGTTCTATTACCATCATTTTTTTACACATGATTTGGAACTTCATTTCCTCATCAAGGATTTAGGGATTGACCATCGTTTGTTTTACAAGAAAACCAGCATGGGGGTATTTAAAAACGGGAAAATATTTTCCTTCAATTCTCCAGCCGATTTACTGAGGTTCACCCCCATTCGATTCATAGATAAAATCAGATTTGCCCTTACCAGTATTTTTCTCGGAAAGTTTGCCAATTGGCGTAAGTTCGAGCATGTATCATGCAGTGCCTGGTTCGAAAAATGGGCCGGAAAATCTACCACCGATGCACTTTGGGCACCTCTTCTTAAGATAAAATTCGGGCCTTTTGCTGAAAAAGTTCCTTTGGCATGGATGATTGGACGCCTTCGTCAAAGGATGAATTCCCGAAAAAATGGCGATGAAAAACTTGGCTATCTGGAGGGTAGCTTGCAGGTATTGCTAGATGCACTTCTGGAAAAATTAAAAACCATGGATGTAGAATTGGTAAACAATTCTGCAGTAGATAAAATCAATTTAAGCCAGGGAAAAATTATCTCTGTACACGCCGGTAGCAAAGAGCATACAGCAAATAACTTTTTGTTTACCATTCCCGGCATCTATCTGTCAGAACTTGTGAAACAGGATTTTCCCGGTTTTGCACAACAACTTTCTGCCATCAAATATTTTGGTGCCATCTGTGTTATTTTAGAATTGCACCGACCATTAAGTGATATCTACTGGTTGAATGTAGCAGATCAGGGTTTTGATTTTGGGGGAATTATCGAGCACACCAACTTTATAGACAAGTCAAACTATAACGGAACACACATTGCTTATCTCTCGAGGTACTTTGCCATGGAAGAAAAAATTGCCAACATGGATAAGGAGGAAATCAAAACCATGATGATTTCACAGTTAGGGAGAATTTATCCCGGCTTCAGTAGCGAATGGATCAAACAGGTACATCTTTTTCGTACCAATACAGCAGCCACCGTTTGTGATTTACAGTTTTCAGAAAAAGTTCCCCGCTGTAAAACAGAAATTCCCAATATGTATCTTGCCAACATGGCCCATGTGTATCCGGACGAGAGAAGCACAAATAACTCCATTAAGATTGCCATGGAGGCACTTCGCATCATGAACATAGAGGCTCACCACACAGAAAAAACCAATTCCCTCTCAGCACAAATAGGCTTTTAACATGATATCGATAGTAATTCCATTATTCAACGAGGAAGAAAATGTACATCAATTGTACCGCCGACTTACTGCTGCAGCTCCTCTATGGCAGGATAGTTATGAGGTTCTTTTTGTGGACGATGGCTCTGTAGACAACACCATCTCGCTTTTAAAAGAAATATGCCTGTCCGATAAACATATCAAAATCGTAAAGCTCTCCCGCAATTATGGTCATCAGGCTGCCATCAGCGCAGGCATTAAAAATGCCAAAGGCGATGCGGTTGTTATCATGGACGGCGACTTACAAGATCCTCCGGAGGAATTACCAAAGTTTTTAGCCAAGTGGCGAGAAGGCTATCATGTGGTTTATGCCATCCGTACAAAAAGAAAAGAAGGATTTTTCAAAAAGGTAGCCTATAAATCATTTTACCGACTACTCAAGGTCATCAGCAACATCGACATCCCACTGGATTCTGGTGATTTCTGTGTGATGGACAAGAAGGTAGTAAAAGTGCTTAATAATGATATTACTGAGCAGAGTCGTTTCGTGCGTGGCCTGAGAGCTTATTCGGGATTTAAACAAATTGGAATTGAATATGAGCGTGCCGAAAGAGCAGCAGGAGAAGTGAAATACACTTTTAAAAAACTGATGAAACTGGCGATTGATGGCTTACTCGATTTCTCTACTTTTCCACTACGCATCGCTACCTATTTAGGATTGTTTATCTCTCTGCCTTCATTTTTTATTGGAATCTTTTTTATCATTCATCGTATTTTTAATTTTAAAATCCTGGGGTATTCTCCTTCCGATACTCCCGGCCTCGCTTCACTTGCTGTTGGTGTTTTTTTTATTGGTGGGGTTATCCTTCTTATCCTCGGGATTATCGGTGAATATATAGGTCGTATATATTTTGAAGTAAAAAGAAGGCCCTTTTATATTGTTGAAGAAATAATTAACGAATAGGGAACCATTTGTTCCTCCCGAATTTATTCGCCTGCGTCTTTTGCAGCCGTCTCTTTTTGTAAAGTCTGTAAGAAAATTTCGTGCATACCCGGAACGATCTCTCTGATGCCATGTATCTCAACATGATTGATAAGATGGCTAAGCAGCGAGGAGATGGTATGGTGGTTCAATAGTTTTATTTTCGCCCTGGTTATCCCATCTTCAGTAAGATGATCTAAGAGTTCAAATCCTCCCCACGCTGCATTGGTAAAGCCGATTAAATTTCCCTTGAAGCTTATTTCATAAATACTCATAGAATATTGCTTTCTGATTTCACTGACTTTTCCTGACAAAACAATTTTCGATTGGTTTACAAGGGCGATATGTTCGCAAAGCGTTTCCACGCTACCCATATTGTGCGTGGATAAAATAATGGTTGTACCCAAATTTTTTAGCGCCAGGATCTCATCAATGACCAATTGGGCATTTACCGGATCAAAACCGGAGAATGGTTCATCGAGGATAAGCAAATCCGGTTTGTGAACAACGGTAATGATAAACTGAAGCTTCTGTTGCATCCCCTTTGATAATTCTTCAACTTTCCTGTTCCACCATGATTCAATTTCAAATTTCCTGAACCAGTGAATAAGATTTTCCATAGCATCTGGCTTACTCATGCCTTTGAGTCTGGCAAAGTACAGGGCTTGTTCACCCACGCTCATTTTTTTGTACAGACCTCGCTCTTCTGGCAAATAACCTATGCGCGAAGAGTGTTTGGATTGAAGCGGCTCTCCCATGAAAGAGACTTCTCCGCTATCCGGTAAGGTAATTTGATTGATTACCCTTATGAGTGTTGTTTTACCGGCACCATTCGGACCGAGCAGACCAAAAATACTCCCTTTAGGAACAGAAATATTGATGTGATCCAGCACTCTTTTGCTGGTGTATTCTTTCACCAAATCTCTGGTTTCAAGACAAATCATCGGATTGTTTTCCATGCCTGTTCTGCAGTACCGGTAATCACTTCAATGGCCTGATGCAATTGGTCCTCCTGATGTGCCGAAGAAACGAAGCCCACTTCATAAGCAGAGGGGCCAAAGTAGATTCCTCTTTCCAGCATCAAATGATACATTCGGTTAAATAAACTCACGCCCTTTTCGCTGATCTTGTCAGCCCTGCGGATCACTTCTGTTGAGCAGGCAGAAAACCAGAAAATCGATCCGATAGAGACCAGGCTGAGAGGAATATTTTTTTCCTCACAAAAATGATTTACGCCCGCACAAAGCAATTTGGTTTTTGCCTCCAGGGATTCATAAAATCCTTCTGTGAGACATTTTTTTAACTGTGCAATACCGGCAGCCATTGCAAGTGGGTTTCCACTGAGCGTACCGGCTTGGTATACATTTCCCTCAGGGGCAACACAAGACATGATCGGCGCTCTTCCGCCATAGGCTCCAACGGGAAGTCCGCCTCCGATAATTTTTCCGAATGTAAACAAATCAGGTGCAATGCCATAGTATCCGGCTGCACCGCTAAAACCTATACGAAATCCACTGATGACCTCATCAAAAATAAGCAGCGCACCATGTTCTTTGGTGAGAACAGAAAGCGTCTGAAGGAATGATTTTTCTTGAAGCAGTAAGCCATTGTTGGCAGGAACAGGTTCTATGATAGCTGCCGCAATTTGATTGCCGTAAGACGTAAAAACCTCTTGTAATGCCGCAGTATCGCCCAGTGGAACCACCAGTGTTTCATTGGCAAGTGCAGCAGGCACACCTGCAGATGAGGAAGTGCCAAAAGTAACAAGACCCGAACCGGCTTTTACCATGAGAGAGTCAACATGTCCATGATAACAACCTTCGAACTTCAGTATTTTGTCTCTGCCCGTAAAACCTCTTGCGAGCCTTACTGCAGACATCACCGCTTCGGTACCGGAACTTACAAAACGAATTTTCTCCACCATCGGATGATGGTTAATCACAAGAGCAGCCAACTCGTTTTCAAGGCGGGTGGGGGTGCCAAAGGAAGTGCCGTTTTGCATGGTTTCACTCAATGCCTGCAGCACCTCATCGCAGGCATGCCCATGAATGAGAGGCCCCCATGAACAACAAAAATCAATAAAGCTGTTGCCATCCTCATCTTCTACGACCGCGCCTTTTCCTGAGCGCAAAAAAACAGGAGTTCCGCCTACCGAACCAAAAGCCCTTACCGGAGAGTTTACTCCTCCCGGAAAAAAAGTTTTTGCTTTTTCAAATAGCGTTCGGCTGATGCTTTGATTCATGGTGGACAATGATACCTTTTAAAGGGCAACAAAACTACATGTTTTTGAAAATACTCAGGAGAGCATCAACAAAACTTCTTTGGCCGCAAGCTCTCCCGAAATCAGAGAGGGAGGTACACCGGGACCCGGAACGGTAAGCTGTCCGGCGAAAACAAGATTACTCACTTTTTTACTCCGCAAGGCAGGTTTTAAAAATGCTGTTTGAGGAAGCGTATTCGCAAGGCCATATGCATTCCCTTTAAAGGAATGATAATCCTGGATAAAGTTGCTCACAGAGTAAGTGCGGGAATACACAATATGTTCTTTGATGGTATCTCCGGTTTGTTTTTCTATTCTATCAAGCATGCTTTGCAGATATTTCTCATGCATCGCGGCATCATCTTTCAATCCGGGAGCTATCGGTATCAGCAGAAAGAGATTTTCATGGCCTTCAGGTGCAACGGTGGAATCTGTAATGGATGGTGCACAGGCATAAAACAATGGATGATCCGGCCATTGTGGACGAGAATATATCTGGGCGGCATGCGCAGAAAAATCTGCATCGAAAAACAAATTATGGTGCAAAAGACCTTTTATTTTTTTGTTGATTCCAAGGTAGAAGAGCAAAGAGGAAGGCGCCAGTTTGCGGGAGTTCCAATATGACTCACTGTAATTGGATCTTCCTTTTAACAGGACGCTGTCAACATGCTGATAATCCGCAGAAGCAACCACGGCATCACAAGGAAATTCCCCTTTAACCGATAGCACCTTGCTTATTTTCTTTCCTTCGAACACAAAACCATTTACTTCTGCATGGGTTTGTATTTTAACCCCGAGCTCTTTCGCCAGAGAGGTCATTCCTTCTACTATTTTATACATGCCGCCCATGGGGTACCATGTTCCCAATTGCATGTCGGCATAATTCATCAGGCTGTACAGGGCAGGTGTATCAGCGGCTGTTGCACCCAGAAACAAAATTGGAAACTCAACCAACTGCAGAAGCCTGGGATCCTTAAAATATTTTTCGGCATGTTTCTTAAAACTACTGAGCAAGTTCAGTCTTAAAACATCAGGTATTAGCGAGATTTTAGCAAATTCCCAAACAGAATGACCCGGCATATAAACCAAATCTCCAATTCCTTTTTGGTATTTGTATGCGGCATCTTTTAAAAACAAACGAAGCTTTTCTCCACTGCCGGTTTCAATACTTTCAAACAGATCACAGAGGGCGCCCAGGTCAGAGGGAATGTTGTGACTCTCGTTTCCGGGAAAAACAACTTTGTAGGAGGGAGAGAGTCTGGTGAGGTGGTAGTAGTCTGAAACTTTTTTCCCGAAAACACCGAAGAACCTTTCGAAAATATCGGGC